>JAVHSB010000239.1:0-1945 GCA_036171955.1 Sideroxydans sp. | reverse complement strand
GGCGTCCATGTCCACGAGCAGGATCATGCGTGCCCCCGCGCCCCGGCCGGGCGGCTCACGCGCTCTCCCGCCAGGCGCGCTGGAGCGTCCAGCGCGGGCCCCGCGCGTCGTAGCAGAGCTCGTAGCTCTCGTCCTTCGGACCCTGCACGGCGAAATAGCGCAGCACGGCCTGCCCCTCGCTGGCCCGTTTGCCGTTGATCCGGACTTCACCCTTGATCCTGCGCATGCCCTGCATTACGGGATAGTTTCCGGCAGCCAGCGCTTCGCGGATCAGGCCCGGAATCCCTGCGCCTGATAACAGCCCAAGCACAGTCAGTTGTTGCAGCAGACGGCGGCGTGATTTATTCATCCCGGACACTCCCCTTTTATGGCCCGTAAGGCCGTTGCCTGCGATGTTAGAGCAAAATTGCGGCAACCTCGCAATTGTTTGACACAAAAAAAACGGGCATTCATGGATGCCCGTTTCGCTTGATGCCTGACGACCAGGCGCTTACTGGCCGATCTCCAGCATCAACTGGTTGACGCGCTTCACAAATGTGGCCGGATCGTCGAGTTGCCCGCCTTCCGCCAGTAAGGCTTGGTCGAACAGCACCGCAGCCCAGTCATCGAAGCGATTATCCTCGGACTTCAGACGCAACAGCACCGGATGGACTGGATTGATCTCCAGAATGGGACGCATGGTCGGCACGTTCTGTCCGGCCGCCTTGAGCATGCGCGCCAGATTGCCGCCCATCTCATGTTCGTCCGCCACGAGGCAGGCTGGCGAATCGGTCAGCCGGTGCGTAACGCGCACTTCCTTGACGCGCTCTCCCAGACTGGACTTGATCTTGTCGAGCAGCGGCTTGAATTCGTCGGCCTGCTTCTCCTGTTCCTTCTTCTCGGCTTCGTCCTGCAACTCGCCCAGATCCAGATCGCCCTTGGCGACCGACACCAGCGGCTTGCCGTCGAACTGATTGAGATAGCCCAGCATCCACTCGTCAACGCGGTCGGACAACAGCAGTACCTCAATCCCCTTCCGACGGAACACTTCGAGATGCGGGCTGTTCCTGGCGGCATTGAAAGTCTCGGCAGTGACGTAATAAATCTTGTTCTGGCCGTCCTTCATGCGCGCAATGTAGTCGGCGAAGGAGACGGTCTCATCAGCCGTGTCGGCATGGGTCGAGGCAAACCGCAACAGCGCGGCGATCTTGTCCTGATTGGCAAAGTCCTCGCCAACGCCTTCCTTCAGCACCTTGCCGAATTCTTTCCAGAAGATCGTGTATTTTTCAGGATCGTTCTGTGCCAGATCAGCCAGCAGGCCCAGTACCTTGGCACTGCAACCCTTGCGCATAGCTTCGATGTCTTTCGACTCCTGCAGAATCTCGCGCGACACATTGAGCGGCAGATCTGCAGAGTCCACCACGCCGCGCACGAAGCGCAAATACAGCGGCATCAACTGTTCGGCATCGTCCATGATAAACACGCGCCGCACATACAACTTCACGCCGTGCCTTGCGTTCCGGTCCCACAGGTCGAACGGCGCATGCTTCGGGAGATAAAGCAACTGCGTATATTCCTGCCTACCCTCGACGCGAGCATGGCTCCAAGCCAGCGGTTCGTCGTAGTCGTGGCCGACATGCTTGTAGAATTCCTTGTACTCCTCCTCGGTGATCTCGTTTCTGTTGCGCGCCCACAATGCGGCGGCTTGGTTCACCGTCTCGGCTTCGGTCGTGAGTTCCGGTTTGCCGTCTTTCCACTCCTCCTTCAGCATCCGGATCGGCTGGACAATGTGGTTGGAATATTTGCGGATGATCTCGCGCAGTTTATGCCCGTCGAGCAAATCTTCCTGACCATCCTTCAGGTGCAGGGTGATCTCGGTACCGCGCGCGGCCTTCTCCATCATCTCGATGGCGAACTCGCCGCCGCCGTCCGATTCCCAGCGCACTCCCTGGTCGGACTTCTCGCC
>JAVHSB010000238.1:0-1948 GCA_036171955.1 Sideroxydans sp. | reverse complement strand
CCCTCCAATTGTTTGCCGCGGGCGGGTTGTCGCGGGTAAAATCGCCGCCCTTGCGGTTGTTGTCTGAACGTGGCCGATTCTACCATCGGCGGCGGCGGCGACATCCACCATCCATAAAGTGAGCAATCGTGAAACCCTTACTCAAATCGACCAAGCTGTCCAACGTGTGCTACGACATCCGCGGGCCGGTGATGGAACGCGCCAAACTGATGGAAGAGGAAGGGCAGCGCATCATCAAGCTGAACATCGGCAATCTGGCGCCGTTCGGTTTCGAGGCGCCCGAGGAGATTCAGCAGGACGTGATCCTCAATCTGCCGAATTCGTCTGGCTATTCCGATTCCAAGGGCATGTTCGCGGCGCGCAAGGCGATCATGCACTACTGCCAGTCCAAGAACATCAAGGGCGTGGGGCTGGACGACATCTACATCGGCAACGGCGCGTCCGAACTGATCGTGATGGCGATGCAGGGCCTGCTCAACACTGGCGACGAGGTGCTGGTGCCGGCGCCGGACTACCCGCTGTGGACGGCTGCGGTGACGCTGGCTGGCGGCACACCGCGCCATTATCTGTGCGACGAGGCGAACGAGTGGAATCCGGACCTCAACGACATGCGTGCCAAGATCACGCCGCACACGCGCGCCATCGTCGTCATCAATCCGAACAATCCTACCGGCGCGCTCTATTCCAACGAGATACTGCAGGAGATCATCCAGATCGCGCGCGAGCATCAGCTGGTGGTGTTCGCCGACGAGATCTACGACAAGATGCTGTACGACGGTGCGAAACACACCTCAATGGCCGCGCTGGCGGACGATGTGTTGTTCGTCACGCTGAACGGCCTGTCCAAGAACTACCGTGCCTGCGGTTATCGTGCCGGCTGGCTGGTACTTTCGGGCGAGAAGAAACACGCGCAGGACTACATCAACGGCCTCACCATCCTCGCCTCGATGCGGTTGTGCTCCAACGTGCCGGGACAATTTGCGATCCAGACTGCGCTCGGCGGTTACCAGAGCATCGATGATCTGGTTGCGCCGAGCGGACGCCTGGCGAAGCAACGCGATCTGGCTTACAAACTGCTGACGGCGATTCCGGGCGTGACCTGCGTCAAGCCCAAGGCGGCGCTGTACCTGTTCCCGCGTTTCGATCCGAAAATGTACCCGATCGAGGACGACCAGCAGTTCATCCTCGAATTGCTGGAAGAGGAGAAAGTGCTGGTGGTGCAGGGCAGCGGTTTCAACTGGCCGCATCCAGACCATATCCGCGTGGTGTTCCTGCCGATCGCCGACGACCTGACCGAAGCCATCGGCCGCATCGCGCGTTTCCTCGAAAACTATCGCAAACGCCACGGCAGCAATTAACAGCTATCGTGCGATTCAATCGCGCAACAAGTTGCGCTCCCACCAATAAAATTGAAGATAACGGTAAAAACAAATGAGTACTAAACCCATTAACGTAGGTCTTCTCGGCATCGGCACCGTCGGCGGCGGAACCTTTACCGTATTGCAACGCAACGCACAGGAGATCGAACGCCGCGCCGGCCGCCCCATCCGCATCACTGTGGTGGCGGACCGGAATGTGGAACTGGCGAAAAAAGTCACCGGCGGCGCATGCCGCGTCACGGATGATGCGTTCGCGGTGGTTGCCGATCCGGAAGTCGATATCGTCATCGAACTGATCGGCGGCTACGGCGTGGCCAAGGAACTGGTGCTGAAGGCGATTGCGAATGGCAAGCACGTGGTCACCGCGAACAAGGCACTGCTCGCCACGCACGGCAACGAGATATTCAAGGCCGCGCAGGACAAGGGTGTGATGGTCGCGTTCGAGGCGGCGGTGGCGGGCGGCATCCCCATCATCAAGGCGGTGCGCGAGGGGCTGACCGCCAACCGCATCGAGTGGATCGCCGGCATCATCAACGGCACCACCAACTTCATCCTGTCCGAGATGCGCG
>JAVHSB010000237.1:0-1950 GCA_036171955.1 Sideroxydans sp. | reverse complement strand
CGGCAATGGCAATAACCAATGTGGCGGGTACAGCCAATTTGCTTGATGTGGCAGCGGGCGAGGTCAGACGCTGGGTGCATTTGAGCAGCACCGGTGTCTATGGCGTGCAGCGGGGCGGAGAGGTGCACGAAGATACCGATTTGCGCCCCGGCAATGAGTATGAACGCAGCAAGGCGGCAGCCGATGCACTGGTTCTGGAAGCTGCGGACAGGCGCGGTCTGTCCTGCGTTTTGTTGCGTCCTTCCAATGTCTATGGTTCCGACATGCCAAACCAGTCGTTATTTCAACTGATCCGCATGATCGACAAAGGCCTGTTCTTTTTCATCGGGCCGCGCGGTGCGATGGCGAACTACATCCATGTCGAGAACGTCGTGGATGCGTTGCTGGCCTGCGGCCAGGCAACACTGCCGCAGAATGGGCGCACCTACATTGTTTCCGACCGTTGCACATTGGAAGCCTTCGTCGGCATCATTGCCGCGCAACTCGGCAAAGCTATGCCGGGGTTGCGCTTTCCGGAGCCGGCTGCGCGCGTGGCAGCGCATCTGTTGGGTAGGTTCCCCGGTTTCCCACTGAAACTTTCGCGCGTCGATGCACTGACCGACCGCACCGTGTACTGCACGAAACGAATCGAAGCCGAACTGGGGTATCGCAACCGCATCACGCTGGAGCAGGGATTGGGCGAGATGGTCAAGGAGTGGAAACGTGCCGCAGGCTGAACCGTGCATGCGCAAGCTGAAAGTCGTGCGCGTAGTCACCGCGTCCTATGTTGTGCCTTGGCATCTGGCGAATACACTTAAGCGCATGCCGGAAGATTTTGACGTCACGGTGGTCGGACAAGGCGTTTCCGCCTATCGAGACTTATATCCCGGCGTGCGCTGTATAGACCTTGATCTCGAACGCAAGGCCGCATGGTTTTCCGACCTGAAAGCGTTGTTCGCATTGTGCCGGATATTCCGCGCAATCCGTCCGGACATCGTCCATTCCATCATGCCCAAGGCAGGGCTGCTGGCCGCGCTCGCGAGTTTTCTCTGTCGTGTCCCGGTACGCCTGCATACGTTCACTGGCCAGGTGTGGGCAACCCGGCGCGGTATGGTGCGGGCTTTCTATTACGCCGTCGACCGGCTGATCAATTCATTGAACACGACTTGCCTGACTGACAGTCCTTCGCAGTCTGCCTTCCTGCATGAGCACGGTATTTTCTGTGAGGGCGGCCCATTGCCGGTGCTTTCGAAAGGATCGCTGTCCGGCGTTGATCTTCGGCGTTTCAACAAACAGAGTTTGTCGATCCGGGCCGGCGCACTGCGCAATGAGCTGGGTTTGCAGGAATCCGACATTGTGTTTGCATTCATCGCCAGAAAGACGCGCGACAAAGGTGCGATCGACATGCTTAAAGCTTTCTCCAGTATTGCCGCAACCACAGCGAACGTGCGTCTGTTGTTTGTCGGTCCTGACGAGTCGGCTGGAGAGGTTAAAAAATTAATCAATGCGGACAAGGTGCTTCAGGATTCCGTACTCAACATTGGGTCCGTGAAGAATCATGAGGTGTATCTGGCGATCTGTAATGTCCTATGCCTGCCCAGTTATCGTGAAGGTTTTGGCACCATCGTGATTGATGCTGCAGCTATGGGAGAGCCGGCGATCGGATCGCGTATCCCGGGGCTGGTCGATGCGATCGAAGATGGGCGTACTGGCGTGCTGTTTCCGCCGGGCGATATCGATGCTCTGACCGGGGCCATGCGCGATTGCCTCGAGCATCCTGAACGCTGGCGCCGGATGGGAGAGAACGCCAGAGTGCGCGTCGAGCAACTGTTCAGTGCGGAGATTTTATATAACGCCTTGAAGGCGCTGTACCTAGAACTGGCAGTCGAGACACACAACGGACGGGGGATAGCGCGATGAGGCTGCTCGTTACGGGTGCGAATGGCTTCGTCGGTCGGGCGCTCTGTGCGG
>JAVHSB010000236.1:0-1950 GCA_036171955.1 Sideroxydans sp. | reverse complement strand
GGGCGACCATTCGCTGTTCCTGCGCATCGACGAAGTCGAGGCGGCCTGGCGCGTGGTCGATCCGGTACTCAAGGTGTGGGCGATGGAGCGCGACTTCATCAATACCTACCCCGCGGGGAGCTGGGGGCCGCGCGGCACTTATCGCCTGTTCGACCGCGAAGACCAGTTCTGGCGCCATTCGCTGAGCCCGGAAGGCGGCAAGCTGGAAGCCTATTGAGATGAGTCTTTTGTTGAGCGGCGACATCGGCGGGAGCAAGACCCGGCTGGCCATGGTCGAAATCAGCGGCACGCAAGTGGTCATCCGCCGCGAACAGGTTTTTGCCAGCCAGCGCTATGCGACGCTGGAGGACTTGTTGCAGGAATTCCTGCCAAGCCAGCCCGCCATCGGCGCCGCCGCGTTCGGCATTGCCGGGCCGGTGCTGGGCGGGATCGCCCAGACCACCAACCTTCCCTGGCGCATCGACGCCGCGGAGTTGTGTCGTCAGTTCGGCTTCGCCCGCTGCCATCTGCTCAACGATCTGGAAGCGACCGCCTGCGGGCTGCCCGCGCTGGGCGAGCAGGACCTGCTTACGCTGCAAAGCGGCACGACGGATGGCAGCGGCAACCAGGCGGTCATCGCTGCGGGCACCGGCCTGGGCGAGGCGGGACTGTATTGGGACGGCGCCACACATTGCCCGTTCGCCACCGAAGGCGGGCACGCCAGCTTCAGTCCGCGCGACGCACGTGAATTCGCGCTGCTGCAACACCTGCAACAAAAATACGGACACGTGAGCTGGGAACGCGTGGTGTCGGGCATGGGCCTGCGCGACGTGTACGATTTCCTGCTCGCGCAGCAGGGCGCAGCGACGCCCGCCTGGCTGGCGGACGAAATGCGCAATGGCGACAAGGCTGCCGCGATTTCCGCCGCCGCGCTGGCAGGCAAGGACGCCCTCTGTGTCGCAACCCTGGATTGGTTCGTCGAGCTGTATGGTGCGGAAGCCGGCAATCTCGCGCTCAAGCTGATGAGCCGCGGCGGGCTGTTCATCGGCGGTGGCATCGCGCCAAAGATCCTGCCTTTGCTTCGGCGCGGCGAATTCATCGCGGCCTTTCTCGACAAGGGGCGCATGCGGCCGCTGCTGGAAGCGATGCCGGTGAAAGTCATCCTGAACGACCGCGCCGCGCTGTACGGCCCCGCGCTGTTCGCGGCGCAGAGGGCGGCATGCTGATCCTGCCTCGCGCCGCCGCGCTGACTGTGCACCGCGATATGGAAACGCTGGCTGCCGCCGTCGCGCAGCGCATTGCCGTTCTGATCGCGCAATCCATCGCCGCGCGCGGCGTGTGCCGCCTCGCGCTGGCCGGCGGAGAAACACCGCGCCGCTGTTATGCGGTGCTGGGCACGCTGGATGTCGAGTGGGCGCGCGTGCATTTGTATTTTGGCGACGAGCGTTGCCTGCCGGTGGGCGATGCGCAGCGCAATGACGAGATGGCGCGCCTGTCGTTGTTGCAACACATCGCCATCCCGGCGGCGAATGTGCACCCGGTGGCCGCCGAACTGGGCGCGCTGCGCGCTGCGGCCGACTACACGGCTCATCTGCACGATGCGTTGCCGCTGGACATCGTTCTGCTCGGCATGGGCGAGGACGGTCACACTGCAAGCCTGTTCCCGGGCAATCCCGCCGTGCGCGCGGAGGGCATCGCGGTGGCGGTGTTCGACGCACCCAAGCCACCGCCGGAGCGCGTGAGTTTGAGCATGGCCACCCTCAACGCGGCGCGACACAAGCTGTTCTTGGTTGCGGGGGCGGGCAAGCGCGCGGCGCTGTCCCGCATCGCGCGCGGCGAGACACTGCCCGCCGCACGGGTGGGCGATGCCGAATGGCATCTGGATCAAGACGCAATACCTACAGCATGAATTTACTCAAGGAGAAGAAGATGCAAATCGGCATGATCGGACTGGGACGGATGGGCGCAAAC
>JAVHSB010000235.1:0-1957 GCA_036171955.1 Sideroxydans sp. | reverse complement strand
ACCGCAACGGGCAGATGCATGTAATGCGGCGTGGGCAAACCGAGCAGTCGTTGCAAATAGATATGGCGCGGGGTTGAATCCAGCAAGTCAGCACCGCGCACGATATGTGTGATGTGCTGGAAGGCATCGTCCACCACCACTGCCAGTTGATAGGCGAACAGGCCGTCGGCGCGCTTTACGATGAAGTCGCCGATCTCCTTTTCAATATTCTGGGTTATGCGGCCTTGCAGGGCATCTTCAAAACAAATATCTCCATCCACCCTTGAATTCTCGTCATTCCCGCCTTCGCGGGAATGACGACTGAGGAAGTCAGTGCGTACCCGCCACGCCGGTGTCGCGCGCTGATGTGACATACCCAAGCGGCAGGTGCCCGGATAAACGAATCCCTCAATGCCATGCAGCGCCGAATCGGAGATTTCCTTGCGCGTGCAGCAACACGGATACACCACACCGCTGCCTTGCAACTTGTTCAATGCCTCGACATAGGCTGTAGTGCGTTGGCTCTGGTAAAGGATAGGTTCATCGCTATGCAGACCGAATGCCTCCAGCGTGCGCAGAATGTCGTCCGCCGCTCCCGGCAAGCAGCGCGGCGTATCAAGGTCTTCCATGCGCACCAGCCAGGTGCCGTGATGATGTTTCGCATCGAGGTAACTACCGACGGCGGCGACGAGAGAGCCGAAGTGGAGGGGGCCGGTGGGGGAGGGGGCGAAGCGCCCTCTGTAGCTAGAACGTTCCATTGCCGGACGCTTTTTAGCTTTGGTTTTGATAGTGCTTTGGTGAAATTTTCTTATCGTTGTATTTCGGAAGGTTACCCCAAAGCGCTGCATATTTTGCGAAGCACTCATATTCTGCTTTAGCGACTTCGCCCATAGTGAGCAAGTCTTTGGGGCTGTTTGACGTTACATCACAAACGAATGGTGCAACCGCGACGTAAAGAACTTTCGTCAGGATGCTGTATTTTGGATGGTCAGTGAGAAAACGGTCAGCACCGCCATGCCCAGATTTTCCTATGATGGTGTTGTCGAACTGTTTAAGCCGACCCTTTAAACCGGCAACAGCATTGGTCATTCCAAAATAAACAATGAACTCTGACCACGAGAATCGGCTTCCGGCAAGGTCATCCCTAGAGATAGCAATTGCATAAATGCCAGGCGAGCGGATGCCTTGTAACTGATCTCTCTCATTCCATCTAGTCCAGCGAGAGAAATTTGTTGCTTTCATAGATTCAGGCCGCCACTTCCTCTTCCTCAAACTCCAACACCACCTTGCCGTCCTTCACATCCACCGTGACCTTGCCGCCATTCGCCAGCTTGCCGAACAGCAGTTCGTCGGCGAGGGCTGAACGAATGGTGTCCTGGATCAGGCGTGCCATCGGGCGCGCGCCCATCAGCGGGTCAAAGCCGTTCTCGGCGAGATGATCTTTGAGCGCATCGGTGAATTCGGCCTCCACCTTCTTCTCGTGCAGTTGTTCCTCCAGTTGCATGAGGAATTTATCGACAACGCGCAGGATGATTTCCTTCGACAGCGGCGCGAAGGAGATGACGCCATCCAGCCGGTTGCGGAATTCGGGGGTGAACAGGCGCTTGATGTCGGCCATCTCGTCACCGATGGAGTCGTGCCGGGTAAAGCCGATCTGGGTCTTGTTCAACGCCTCGGCGCCCGCGTTGGTGGTCATGATGATGACGACGTTGCGGAAATCGGCCTTGCGTCCGTTGTTGTCGGTGAGCGTGCCGTGGTCCATCACCTGCAACAGGATGTTGAAGATGTCCGGGTGGGCCTTCTCGATCTCGTCCAGCAACAGCACGCTGTGCGGCTGCTTGCTGATGGCCTCGGTGAGCAGGCCGCCCTGGTCGAAGCCGACATAGCCCGGCGGCGCGCCGATCAGCCGGCTGACCGCATGGCGCTCCATGTACTCGCTCATGTCGAAGCGGATCAGCTCGATGCCCATGATGTAGGC
>JAVHSB010000234.1:0-1985 GCA_036171955.1 Sideroxydans sp. | reverse complement strand
AGTGCGCCCGGCTCGGTGGCGCAGGTGCGCGAATGCGCGGCACAGCTCACGCGCCAGGCGAAGAGCAGCGGCGTGACCATCATCCTGGTCGGCCATGTCACCAAGGAGGGCGCGCTGGCCGGGCCGCGCGTGCTGGAGCACATCGTCGATACCGTGCTGTATTTCGAGGGCGACACGCATTCCAGCTTCCGCCTGATCCGCGCCTTCAAGAACCGCTTCGGCGCGGTCAACGAACTCGGCGTTTTTGCCATGACTGAAAAAGGTCTGCGCGAGGTGAGCAACCCGTCCGCGCTGTTCCTGTCGCAGCACGGCACACAGGTCGCCGGTTCCTGCGTGATGGTGACGCAGGAAGGCACGCGCCCTTTGCTGGTCGAGATACAGGCGCTGCTGGACGATGCGCATTCGCCCACGCCGCGCCGCTTGTCGCTGGGGCTGGAGCAGAACCGGCTGGCGATGCTGCTGGCCGTGTTGCACCGCCACGCGGGAATCGCCTGCTTCGACCAGGACGTGTTCATCAATGCCGTGGGCGGCGTGAAGATCACCGAGCCGGGAGCAGACCTCGCCGTGCTGCTTGCGATTGTTTCCAGCTTGCGCAACAAACCGCTGCCGGAGAAGCTGGTGGTGTTCGGTGAAGTCGGCCTTGCCGGAGAGGTGAGACCGGTGCAGCGCGGGCAGGAGCGCCTGAAGGAAGCGGCCAAGCTCGGTTTCACCCACGCCATCATTCCCAAAGCCAATGCGCCGAAACACCCGCTCGCCGGTATGACCATCCTCGCCGTGGAGCGGGTGGAAGAGGCGGTGGAGCGGGTGCGTTGATGGGTGCCGCACAAGCCAGCCCGCTGCGCTCTCTGCAACCCCGCGCGGTGTGGTCGCACTTTGCCACGCTGTGCGCGATTCCGCGTGCTTCGCGGCAGGAAGCGGCGCTGCGCGCGCACCTCATGCAATGGGCCGCAGCGCGCGGCATCGCAGCCCGGGTGGATGAGGCCGGCAACCTGATCCTGAATAAGCCGGGCAGCCCTGGAAGTGCAGCCTTGCCCGGATTGATTCTGCAGGGCCATCTCGATATGGTTTGCCAGGCGAATGGCGGATCGCGGCATGATTTCGGTCGCGATGCGATCGATGCCGTGGTGCGTGACGGCTGGGTGCTCGCCGAGGAAACCACGCTGGGTGCGGACAATGGCATCGGCGTCGCGCTGGCGCTGGCAGCGCTCGAAGCGGACGATCTGATCCATCCGCCGCTCGAAGTGCTGCTCACCGTCAATGAGGAATCCGGGATGGACGGAGCGCGCGGTCTTGCGGCGGGAACCTTGCACGGAACGCGCCTCATCAATCTGGATACCGAGGAGTGGGGTCATTTCTATCTGGGCTGCGCGGGCGGGGTCGATGTGGAAGTGAACCGCGCGTGCCCTCTTGAGGAAGTTCCGCCCGACTTTGCCTTGGTGCGTTTCGATGTGTCCGGCTTGCGCGGCGGGCATTCCGGCATCGACATCCAACTTGGGCGCGGCAATGCCATCAAGCTGCTGGCAGAAGCGTTGCGCGATCTGGCCGCGCATACCGATTTCCGCTTGCTCGAAATGCAGGGCGGCACGGCGCGCAATGCCATCCCGCGCGAGGCGTTCGCCGTTTGCGCCCTGCCTTATGCGCTCGTATCGGGGCTCTATGAATGGGTGGAACATCGCCGGACGGCGTGGCAGCAGCGATTCGCCGCTGTGGATGCCGACGTCGCTTTCCGCTATGAACTTGACGAATTGCCGCGAGGACAATCGCTGCCGGCAGCGGAGCGCGACCGCCTGCTGGCCTTTATCGATACCGCCGTCAACGGTGTGGCGCAGATGAGCGAGGATTTTCCCGGAGTGCCCGATACGTCCAGCAACCTGGGCGTATTTTCCCTGCACCAGGGCGCGCTGAAAGCCACGTTCAAGGTGCGTTCCCTGCATGACGCACGTGCGGATCAGCTGGCCGACAAGCTGTGCGCTTATGCGGCGAGC
>JAVHSB010000233.1:0-1989 GCA_036171955.1 Sideroxydans sp. | reverse complement strand
AATACGAACCGCCTTCAGACTCATTTCATATTGGAATAGGCTAGGCCTTGCAGTCCGGCCCAAACAGGCATAGCCTGACCCGTGTGAACAATAGCAAAGGAGGTGCATCATGACGTCAAAACCTGCTCCCGCCAGTCAAACCGTTGCCTGCGAAATTTGCCTGAAGGAGGTTCCACTGTCCGAAGCCGAGACTTTCGAGGCGAAGGACTATGTCGCGCATTTTTGCGGCCTTGATTGCTATGCGGAATGGAAACGGCGTAGCGAGAAAACGAAACAACTTAAGCAAGACCGGCGTTGACACTGTTCACTCCGATGCGGGTGCCGGACGCCACAGCAAGCCGATTGCGGCAATGACACAAAACATCGCACCGGCATAAAAAGTGAACGCAGCCCCCAGTCTGTCCCACAACAGCCCCGCAAGAACGCTGGCAAACAGCATCGCGAGTCCGCTCAATAAATTGAAAAAGCCATAGGCCGTGCCACGCAACTCGGCCGGTGTCGTATCCGCCACCATGCGCGCCAGCAGCCCCTGCGTGATACCAAGATGGACACCCCACAGCATCACGCCGCACAACACGGTCGTCCAGTGGTCGTTGTGGGCGAGCACGACATCGGCGCAGACCAGCACCGCAAGCCCAAGCGCCAACATTCTGGTATGGCTCATGCGGTCGGAAAGTTTGCCGAAGGGGTAGGCTGATGCCGCGTAGATGATGTTCATCGCCACCATCACCAGCGGCACCAGCGCGATGGCGATACCGCCCTGGGCTGCGCGCAACACGAGAAATGCCTCGCTGAAGCGCGCCAGCGTGAACACCGCGCCGATGCCCACCACCCACCAATATTCAGCTCCGAGGCGACGCAAATTGGCGCGGCTGATCGGGTTGACGGCTTTGCGCGTTGCTGCACCTTCGGGTTCGTGCACGCCGAATATCAACAGTGCCACCGCCAGTGCGCCGGGGATCAGCGCCACCCAGAACACCGCGCGGAAATCGTTGGCCCACAGCAGCATCAAACCCACACCCAGCAATGGCCCGAGGAAAGCGCCGACCGTGTCCAGCGATTGACGCAGGCCGAAAGCTGCGCCGCGTATCCTGGCAGGCGCGATCTCGGACAGCAGGGCATCGCGCGGGGCCCCGCGAATACCTTTGCCGATGCGGTCGAGGAAGCGGGCCGTCATAACCATGCCGACTCCCGATGCCAGCGCAAACACAGGCTTGGTCAGTGCGCCCAAAGCATAGCCCAACACCGCCAGCCCTTTGCGCTTGCCCAGATAGTCGCTCAACACGCCGGAGAACACCTTGACCAGCAATGCGGTGGATTCTGCGATCCCTTCGATCACACCGACTGTCAGCGCGCTCGCACCCAGAACGGTTACCAGAAACAAAGGCAGCAGACTATGGATCATCTCCGATGAGACATCCATCAGCAGACTGACGAAACCCAGCATCCATACGGCTTTGGGCATCCGGGTGAGTGTATCCAGAGCGATTTTTGGCATCATTGATTCCCGAAAATTTCAGATTGAACGGCCTCTGGCGATGGGCGAACGAGCTTCGATAAAAACTTGTCCAGTCGATTCGCAAAATTCTGCTGGTCGCGCGGATTGAACACCGGCGGCCCGCCTGTCTCCACACCGCTACTGCGCAAGTTCTCCATGAAGTTGCGCATCGTCAGCCGTTCCTGGATGGTGTCCTGTGTGTAGTATTCCCCGCGCGGGTCCAGCGCATGGCCGCCCTTCGCGATGACTGCCGCTGCCAGCGGAATGTCGGCGGTGATGACCAGATCACCCGCCTGCGTCATTTCCACGATCTTGTTGTCCGCCACATCGAAGCCGGCAGGCACTTGCAGCGCGCGGATGAAAGGCGAAGGCGGGCAGTGCAACAGTTTGTTTGCCACCAGCGTGGTTTGAATCTGCCGCCTGTCCGCCGCACGGAAGAGGATATCTTTGATGACCTTGGGGCAAGCATCGGCATCAACAATGATCTGCAT
>JAVHSB010000232.1:0-1997 GCA_036171955.1 Sideroxydans sp. | reverse complement strand
GATCTGTTTTTCCCCGAACTCGGCATCCAGCTGCCCTTGCAATTGCTCCAGAATGCCCCCCCGGCTGACGCCGTTGCGCGCATCAAGCAGGCTCGCATGCATTTTCAGCAGGGTCTGCTCAAATGGCTGCGCCAGGAAAATCCCGCCGATGCGCTGCGCGCCATGCGCGGCGCACTTTCCATCGTTGCCTTGTGCGTGGCCCCGCAGCAGCGACGCTTCTGGTGGGTTGCGCAGGGACTGCTGGATTGCGTCGCGCTCGACGGTGTGCCGCCTGACCTGAACGTCAAGAAATCGTTCAGCCGGATCGACCAGCGCATGCGCAGCCTGCTGGATGCCAGTGAATTCGACGAGGATGCGGCCTTGAGCGAATTGCTGTACTTGGTTGCGCGCAGCCATACCGTGAGCGAAACCGTCGAAGACATCAAGCAGCGTTTCGACCTGGAAGCCTATCTGCCAGAGGCAGCACCCCTGCCCCCGAGCGAAATCAGCGCCCTGCTGGGCAACATGCGCGCCGAAATCGCGGTGGCCGACGAGACGTGGGAGCAGTGCGTGAAGAACGACAAGACTGCCTGCGCCCGTATTGCGCAGCAGACCGAACGGCTGCTGCAACTGGCGGAGCAACTGGATCGGAATACCCTGCAATTCCTGACCAAGCAGATCCAGGCCACCACCGCCAACCTCGAAACGCCCGAACATGCACAGCCGCTGGCGATGGATATGGCGATGGCACTACTGTTGCTGGGCAGCGGCATCGAGCATTATCAGCATCTCGGCAGCGGCTTCCATGAGCAGGCGCGCATCGTCGCGCTGCGCATGCAGCAGGCTTTGCTGCGACGCCCGGAAGACCCAGGCAAGCTCTCCAGTCTGGTGGCGCTCTATTGCGAAATGGAGCAGCGCGAAATCATGGCCCCGCTGGCAACCGAGATGCAGAACAATCTGCAGCAGATCGAGCAGACCTTGAATGCTTTCTTCGGCAATGCCGCCAAGCGCGCGGAACTGCTGCAAGTCGGTCGCATGTTGAGTCAGGTGCAAGGGGGGCTGCACATCCTGTCGCTGGAAGTGGCCGAGCAGTTGCTGGTCAGCCTGCGCCAGACGATTGAACGCTACCAACAGGGTGATACGCCTTCAGGTTCGGAAATGCGCGCGGTCGCCGCCGCCATCCTGGCCCTGGACGAGTACGTGCAGGGATTGCGCTCGGGATTGAAACCCGACGCCGTTGCCCTGAACGGCGCCTTGCTCGAGCTGGGCAATGCCACCAGCGGACGCACTGCGGAGGAGGCGCTGCCGGAAGAGGAAGCCGTCGCCTCCGTGGTATCGGTTCGCTCCGGCGACGAAGATGCCGAATTGCTCGAAGTCTTTCTGGAAGAAGCGCAGGAAGTCATGGAAACGCTGCGCGCCAATCTGGAGATCGCGCGCCTGCACATGGATAGCCGCGAACCCTGGATCACCATGCGCCGCAGTTTCCACACGCTCAAGGGCAGCGGACGCATGGTCGGCCTGACCGAGCTGGGCGAAGTGGCCTGGGCGGTCGAGCGCGCAATGAACAAATGGATCGCCGCCAACCAGCCGGCCACGCCCGACCTGCTCGAGCTGGTGGGTGATGCCGAAGTACTGTTCCAGCATTGGGTGGAAATGCTGAAGAGCGGCAGCACCACCGCCCGCATCGACACGGCACCCCTGCTGGCCGTGGCCGACTGCATCGAGCATGGCAAGCCTTTGCCGCTCCCTGCCCAGCCGCACAAGGTTGTCGCCGCAGCTGCGACTGCCGAACCGGCTGCGCAAATGCCGCTTGTCGCGCCGGAAATTGCGCCCGCCCCGCCGACACCGGAAGAGCCGCCCGTCGTCATCGGCACGGTGACGCTGTCGACCGTGCTGTTTCGCATCGCCTCGGAAGAGGCGCTGGAGCATGTGCGCACCTTGCGCGCCCTGCTCGAGGAATTGCAGGACGCCGGTAGTCCTGTCATTTCGCACGCGTTCATGCGCGCCGCCCACACGCT
>JAVHSB010000231.1:0-2015 GCA_036171955.1 Sideroxydans sp. | reverse complement strand
TGCCGGTATTTTCCTACAAGGGCAGAAGCAATCGCGGCGGAGAACTGGTGCAGGGCACGCTGGAGGGCGCCGACAGCGGCGTCATCGCCGACCAGTTGCTGAACACCGGCATCATCCCGACCGAGATCAAAGCCTCGCGCCTGGGCAAAACCACGCAAGCGCAGGGACAGACCCTGTGGCAGCGCCTGTCGCAGAAACAGTCCGTCGATACGCTGGAACTGATGCTGTTCTCGCGCCAGATGTACACCCTGCTCAAATCCGGCGTGCCCATCATGCGCGCGCTGGCGGGCTTGCAGGAATCGTCGCAGAACCCCACTTTCACCGCCATGCTGCAGGACCTGCGCGAAAGCCTCGACAGCGGCCGCGAACTTTCCACCGCGATGCGCCGCCATCCGAAAATCTTTTCGCCGTTCTATCTCAGCATGGTGCAGGTCGGCGAAATGACCGGCATGCTGGACCAGACTTTCCTGCGCCTGTACGAGCACCTCGAATTCGAGAAGGACATGCGCGAGCGCATCAAGTCGGCCGTGCGTTACCCGATGTTCGTGGTCATCGCCATGGCGATCGCGCTGGTGATCGTCAATATCTTCGTTATTCCCGCGTTCGCCAAAGTGTTCGAAGGTTTCCATACCGAGCTGCCGCTGATGACCAAGATATTGATGGGCTTCTCCAATTTCATGGTGGCTTCCTGGCCGCTGCTGCTGGCCGGGCTGATCGGTGGCGTGGTCGCCTTCCGCGCCTGGATCAACACGGTGGACGGGCGCTACAAGTGGGACCGTTACAAACTGCAACTGCCGATTGCCGGCAAGATCATCACAAAAGGCACGCTGGCGCGGTTTTCGCGCAGCCTTGCACTGTCGTTCAAGAGCGGCATCCCCATCGTGCAGGGGCTGAACAGCGTCGGCATGGTGGTGGACAACGAATACATGCGCAGCAAGATCGAGCAGATGCGCGACGGCGTCGAGCGCGGCGAAAGCATCCTGCGCACCGCGCATGCCACCGGCGTGTTCAATCCCACCGTGCTGCAAATGATCGCCGTGGGCGAAGAGACCGGCGACCTGGACGGGCTCATGTTCGAAGTGGCCGGCATGTACGAGCGCGAGGTGGAGTACGAGATCAAGACCTTGAGCGCGCAGATCGAACCCATCATGATTGTTTTATTGGGGGCTTTGGTGCTGGTGCTGGCGCTCGGCATCTTCCTGCCGATGTGGGACCTCGGCAAAGCGGCATTGCACAGATGAGTTCGCACCATCCCGTTGGTCGGGTTTCAACCCGACAGGACACGCCACCGGTGGGTCGGGTTTCAACCCGACAGAACAGCGTCGGACTGAAGTCCGACCTACGGGGTTTCACCCTGATCGAACTCATCGTCGTCATCATCATCATCGTGGTGCTGTCCGGCCTGTTCATGATTCGCGTTCCCCTGTACCAGGAACAGGCGGAGAAAGCCGCGATGCAACAGGTGGAAGGCGCGTTGCAGAGCGCGCTGGTATTGCGCTTTGGCGCGCTGCAAACCCGGGGCGCCGCGAATGAACAGAACCTGTCTGTCCTCGCCACCGACAATCCGATGACCTGGCTGCAAAAACTGCCGCCGAACTATAGCGGCGAATACTACGACCCCACCCCGCGCACCGTTGCCCCCGGCAACTGGATGTTCGACCTCAAGTCGCGCGACCTGATCTACGTGCTCAATCAGGCCGACAATTTCACACCGGGGCCGGACGGCAACAAGTGGATCCGTTTTCACGTCCGGCTCGGATACGAAGCGGCTCTGGGCCGACCCGAATCCGGCACGGAGCTGGCCACAACCTTGTTCGAATCGACGACGCCTTACCGCTGGCTGGATTAAACCTAGAAACCGCAGTTGATCGCTCATTCGAGGATTTACGGGATGCTTCAAAATAACTTTATCGTGAATTTGCGACTCAACCATGGGGCGAGAACGCTACAGGCCGGATTGCACGCTTTTGCGGGCGCATGGCGGCGTTGCTCCGCGTCGGAATGGAACGACCATT
>JAVHSB010000230.1:0-2018 GCA_036171955.1 Sideroxydans sp. | reverse complement strand
CACCCGCTTGCCCGATGAACGACGAAGACTCTATGCGCGCCGCGCTGGAGCAGGCGCGTCTGGCAGAGCAGGCCGGCGAGGTGCCGGTGGGCGCGGTGGTGGTGCGGGACGGGGTGATCGTCGGGCGCGGGTTCAATGCCCCGATCTCGCGGCACGACCCGACCGCGCATGCCGAGATGATGGCGATGCGCGATGCGGCGCGGCACCTCGGCAATTACCGTCTGGTCGGTTGCGAGCTGTTCGTCACGCTGGAACCGTGCGTGATGTGTGTCGGCGCGATGTTCCATTCGCGCATCGGGCGCGTGGTGTATGGCGCGAAGGAACCCAAGACCGGCGCGGCGGGCAGTGTGTTCAACCTGTTCACCGAGCCGCGTCTCAATCATCATGCGCGCATCGAAGGCGGCGTGCTGGCGGAAGCATGCGGCAGGCTGTTGAGTGATTTTTTCGCCGCCCGGCGCACGCAACAAAAATCACTGTGAAAATTCTCATCCACATTCCGGGCCAGACCCTGACGCTGCTCGATGAGCACGGCAGCCCGGTGCAACGCTATCCGGTTTCCACCGGCGCGAACGGGACGGGCGAGGAGAACGGCAGTTTCTGCACGCCGCGCGGCAGGCATGTGATTCGCGCGAAAATCGGCGCGGGACAGGCGGTGAATACGGTGTTCGTCAAACGCCGCCCGACCGGCGAGATCTACATGCCGGAACTGGGCGCACGCCACCCCGGCCGCGACTGGATCCTGACCCGCATCCTGTGGCTGTCGGGTTGCGAGAGCGGCTACAACCGGGGCGGCAGTTGCGATACCATGCGTCGCTACATTTACATCCACGGTACTCCGGACGAGACCGAACTGGGCAAACCCGGTTCGCGCGGCTGTATCCGGATGCGGAATCGCGATCTACTGGATCTGTTCGGTCGCGTCTCCAGCGGCACTGTGGTCGAGATCGTCGTCTGAACTCCGGGGTTGTGGAAGCTCGACTTGTCGATAGATTGGGATTCTTCGCGCAATGAATTGCGCTCCCACAGGATGGGGCAGTCTGGATTCTGGGGAGTGTTGCAATCTGATAGCTTAAAAAAGGGGGCTGCAAATGAGTAATCCCTTCACAGTCAGTCTGGTGAGTTGGCACGACGGCGAGCCGATGCTGCGAGCCATTCGCGAGGCGGTGTTCATTCGCGAACAGGGCGTGCCGGCGGAGCTGGAGTGGGACGAATTCGATGCGACCTGCCGCCATGCGCTGGCGTTGGGCCTGACGGGCGAGGCGGTCGGTTGCGGGCGCATCCTGCCGAACGGCCATATCGGGCGCATCTGCGTGATGCCGCAATGGCGCAAGCAGAAAGTGGGCACGGCGATCATGGAGGCGCTACTCAACGAGGCGCGTTCGCGCGGCTACCTGTTGGTCGATGTGGACGCGCAGACGCATGCCGTGCCGTTCTACGAAGGCTTCGGTTTCATCAAACAGGGCAAGGAATTCATGGATGCCGGTTTGCCGCACATCAAGATGAAGCTGGAACTCAAACCGCGCTAAAACCCGTCCCGCCGGCAGACCAATCCGTCGCGGGTTGCCGGCCTGCTATTTCCCGTCCAGATAATCCGCAATGCTGAAATTCGCAACCGCCTCCGGCTGGAACACGGTGAAGGCGGTGATCAGCATCCCGGTCACGAAAGCCTCGGTCAGCAGGATGATGGGCGCGGCGATCAGATAGTGGCGCTGGATTTCGCCCCAGGTGTAATGGCTCAACGCCAGCAACAGCAGGGTGGTGGCCAGCACATTCAACAGCACGGCGATCCCCGCGCAGACAAAGCCGTTCCACAGCACGAACAGGAACAGGTTCTTGGGCAGATTGCGCTGGCTGAAGCGCAACAGCCATTCGCTGAAAAATACCGGAATAGCGATCATCAGCACGCCGTTGAGCCCGAGCGCGACCCAGTCCAGTCCCATCCTGAACCAGGTGGCGGTCATCACCAGGGTGATCGACACGGTCGCCAGCGGCCAGCCGAACATCAGCACGAACAGCGT
>JAVHSB010000229.1:0-2025 GCA_036171955.1 Sideroxydans sp. | reverse complement strand
AAGCGACAGGATGTCCGCCACGTCATACAGCGCAGCGAGAGTAAGCAGGTCTTTCGGTATATTGACGAACGCGAGCGGCTGCTGGGTGCTGGCTTGGCGACGCCAGTGCAGCAACAGGGCAACGGCGGCGGAGTCCACCTTGCCGACCTGGCCCAGGTCGATGAGGCGCACCGCAGTCTGCGCGTTGAGCGGTACGGCGGCGAGTTCGGCCACGGTGGCCAGCGTGAGCGGGCCCGATACCAACAGGCGGTCCTGTTCGATGCGGATCAATTGTTTTGCACCTTGCTGACTGGCTTCAGCGCGGCCTGGTTCTTTTCGGCAAGCGAGCGGATCAATCCGTCGATGCCGTTGCGCTGGATTTCGTCGCCGAAGGAGTTGCGGTAGCTGGTCACCAGGCTGATGCCTTCCACCACGACGTCGAAGGCTTTCCAGCCGAAGGCGGTCTTGCGCATTTCGTAGCCGATCTCCACCAGACGCCCGTCCGGCAGGCGGATGGAGGTGAGGACGGTGGCCTCGCTTTCGCTCAGGTTGCGCACCGATTTGAACTCGACCTGCGGCTCGGTATAGTCGCTGAAGGTGCGGGTGTAGGTGCGCACCAGCATGCTGCGGAATTCCACCGTCAGGGCGGCTTTCTGCTCGTTGCTGGCGCTGCGCCACGGCCTGCCCACGGCTAGCTGCGTCATGCGGGTGAAATCGAAATGGGGCAGGATCTCGGCGTCCACCAGCGCGTTCAGGCGTTGCGTGTCGCTGACGATCTTCTTGTCCTGGCGCACCACGGTCAGCACGCGATCGACGGTGTCCATGATCAATCCCTCGGGCGAGGCAGGGTCCATCCGCGCCTGGGCGGGCAGACTCAGGAGGCCGATCAGGATGAGGGTAAGCAGGCGTGACATGAATGCGTACTCCGGATGAATTATTTGTTGCCGCTGGACTGGTTGACCATGAATTTGCCGATCAGTTCTTCCAACACCACCGCGGATTGCGTGTGCTTGAATTGCGCGCCGGCCGCCAGCATCTCTTCGTCGCCGCCAGGCAGCAGGCCGATGTATTGCTCGCCGAGCAGTCCGGAAGTCAGGATGTTGGCAAAGGTGTCTGTCGGAAACTGGTAGCGCTTGTCGATATCGACGACGACTTTTGCTTCATAGCGCTCGGTGTCGAGGGTGATCGATTGGACCCGGCCCACCAGCACGCCGGCGCTGCGCACCGAGGCTGTCGGCTTGAGGCCGCCGACATTGGTGAAATAGGCTTGCAGCTGGTAGGTGTCGGAGACGTTGTAGGTGCTCATGTTGCCCGCCTTGAACGCCAGTATGACCAGCGCGGCGATGCCCGCCACCACGAATGCGCCCACCCACAAATCCAGAATCGTCCGTTGCATGATCAAACTCCCCGAAACATAAATGCAGTCAAAATAAAATCGAGCATCAGGATGGCCAGCGATGATTCGACCACCGTGCGTGTGGTCGCGCCGGAAACGCCTTCCGCCGTGGGCGGCGCGTCGAAGCCCTCGAACAGGGCGATCAGCGTGACCACGATGCCGAACACGAAACTCTTGATGATGCCGTTGACAATGTCGTCGCGCACATCGACCGCAGCCTGCATCTGCGACCAGAACGAGCCCTCGTCCACGCCGATCAGCACCACGCCGACCAGATAGCCGCCGAACACGCCCATCGCAGAGAAGATCGCGGCGAGCAGCGGCATCGAGATGACGCCGGCCCAGAAGCGCGGCGCGACCACGCGCGCGATCGGGTTGACCGCCATCATTTCCATCGCGGCGATCTGCTCGGTCGCCTTCATCAGGCCGATCTCGGCGGTCATCGCCGAACCGGCGCGGCTGGCGAACAGCAGCGCGGCCAGCACGGGCCCCAGTTCGCGCACCAGGCTCAGGGCGACCAGCGATCCGAGCGCCGATTCCGAGCCGTAGCGTTTCAGCGTCTCGAACCCTTGCAAGCCGAGCACCATGCCGACAAAGGTGCCGGCGACGCCGATGATGATCAGCGACATGACGCCGCTGGAGAAGAGTTC
>JAVHSB010000228.1:0-2044 GCA_036171955.1 Sideroxydans sp. | reverse complement strand
CACGCGCATCACCTCGCCCTGCAGCATGCCGAGCACATAGCCCAGATTCGCCCAGCCCGCACTGAAGATCAGCAACAGCGCCCAGCCGCCCAGGGTAGAACGCTCGCGCCACAGGCGCGGCAGGATGAAAGACCCGCACAGCATGGCGATGGCATACGTCAGGCCGGTCGCCAGCGCGCCGGAGATGCCATCCTGCTGCAACACGCGATAGGGATACCAGATCAGACCCCACACCAGCGCCCCGCTCAACAGGCCGGCGACCGGCAATACATTTCGTTTTGTTGGCAATTGACCGGCCCTTATAATGTGCAACCTTCGCGCCGCGAGTCTGCTGATGAATCCCGACCTGCAAAAACTGCAACCCTACCCGTTCCAGAAACTCGCCCGACTGTTCGGCGAGGTCAGCGCCAATGCCGCGCTCAAACCGATCAGCCTGCATATCGGCGAACCCAAACATGCCACACCGGGGTTCATCCGCGAGGCGTTGAGTGCGGGGCTGGACGGGCTGGCCCATTATCCCACAACCATCGGCAGCGACGCCCTGCGCGCGGCGATCGCCGCATGGCTGGCGCGCCGCTACGACATCCCTGTGCCGGACATGAAGACACAGGTGTTGCCGGTGAACGGCAGCCGCGAAGCCCTGTTCGCCTTCGCGCAGGCTGTGGTCGATCGCGACTTTGCCGATCCGGTCGTGGTCTGCCCCAACCCGTTCTACCAGATCTACGAGGGTGCGGCCTTGCTCGCCGGAGCCATGCCGCATTTCCTCAACACTTTGCCCGAGGACGACTTTGCGCTGAATTTCGCCCAATTGCCGGAAACGGTCTGGCAGCGCACACAACTGATCTACGTCTGTTCACCGGGCAACCCGAACGGTCGTGTGATGCCGCTGGCCGAATGGCAGACGCTGTTCGAAATGAGCGACCGTTACGGATTCGTGATTGCGGCGGACGAGTGCTATTCCGAGATCTATTGCGGCGATGAGCGCCCTCTGGGCGCATTGCAGGCCGCCCGGAAACTGGGACGCGCCGACTACCGGAACCTGGTGGTGTTCTCCAGCCTGTCCAAGCGTTCCAACGTGCCGGGCATGCGCTCCGGCTTCGTCGCGGGCGACGCGCGCATCCTGGAGCGGTTCGCCCTGTACCGCACCTATCATGGCTGCGCCATGAACCCCGCAATCCAGAGCGCCAGCATCGCGGCCTGGAACGATGAGAGCCATGTGGCCGAGAATCGCCGCCTGTACGCGGAAAAATTCGAGCGCGTGCTCGCGCTGCTGCAACCGGTGCTGCCGGTGAGCAAACCGGATGCCGGCTTCTACCTCTGGCTGCGCACCCCGCTCTCCGACACGGCTTACGCGCAACAGCTCTACCGCGACTATAATGTGTCCGTGCTTCCCGGAAGCTTCCTGGCACGCGAGGCGCAAGGGGTCAATCCGGGCGCCTCCTTCATCCGTCTGGCGTTGGTGGCTGGGCAGGAAGAAACAGTGGAGGCCGCACGACGCATTGCCGAATTCACTTCAAAACTCAAATAGGAAACATCATGCCATTCTTGCAGAAGACCATCGAAGAAGCGTTCGAGCGCCGCGCCGAAATCACCCCGCGCAACGTGGACGCACAGCTCAAGGAAGCGATCAACACCGTGATCGAATATCTGGACCAGGGCAAGCTGCGCGTGGCCGAAAAGATCGATGGCCAGTGGGTGACCCACCAGTGGATCAAGAAAGCGGTACTGCTGTCGTTCCGCATCGAGGACAACGCGTTCATCAAGGGCGGCTTCACCAATTATTTCGACAAGGTCCCGTCCAAATTCGCCGACTACAACTCCAAGGAATTCCGCGAAGGCGGCTTCCGCGTGGTTCCCCCCGCCGCGGCGCGCCGCGGTTCATTCATTGCGAAAAATGTGGTGCTGATGCCTTCCTATTGCAACATCGGCGCTTATGTCGATGAGGGCACCATGGTCGATACCTGGGCCACGGTCGGCTCCTGCGCGCAAATCGGCAAGAACGTGCACCTCTCCGGCGGCGTCGGCATCGGCGGCGTGCTGGAAC
>JAVHSB010000227.1:0-2055 GCA_036171955.1 Sideroxydans sp. | reverse complement strand
CGCGGCGTGTCCTGCGGCGTGGAGATGATGAGGATGTCGCGGATGCCGGCCAGCATCAGCGTGGTCAGCGGGTAATAGATCATCGGCTTGTCGTAGATCGGCAACAGCTGCTTGGACACCGGTAAGGTCACCGGATACAGGCGGGTGCCGGAACCGCCGGCGAGGATGATGCCCTTCATGGTAGATCTCTCCGTGAGTTATGCCGCCAGCCCGCGCAGCCATTCAGCCGCATCGGTGATGCGGATGCCGTTGCGAAATTCTTCCTGGCGCAGGTTATAAACGATCTGCACCGCCTCGGCCGGGCGAAACTGCGCGGCGAAGCGTATCAGGCCGCGATGCGGTTTATTGTCTCCCCATTTGCATTCGATCAGTTGAGACATTTCGCCATTCTCGCTTAAGGCGAAGTCAACCTCGGCGCCATCCTTGGTGCGGATGTAATGCAGCCCGACCTCGCGTCCCGCACTGTCGCGCAAAAAATGCGCATGCTTCAACAGCATCCCTGCTACCGCGTTTTCCAGGCGCAGCCCAGCATCGCCCCTGACCAATCCTGTGTCGAAGAAATACACTTTGGGGCTTTGCAGAAGCGCACGGGCCACATTGTGATGCCACGGCTGCACCGTGAACACGATGAACAACGCCTGCAAAATATCAAGATAGCGCTTTAGTGTCGCCGGAGCGACCGCCAGGTCGCGGGCGATCGAAGCCAGCGACAAGGGCGAACCTACCCGCTCGCGCAACAACTCGACGAACAGTCGCATGGTATTGATTTCATGCACGCGGGAAAATTCGAGCACATCCTCGCGGATCAAGTCGGTGAAATATTGCGCGCGCCAGCGATCGGCCTGCACAGCATCAGCGGCCAGACAAGGCTCGGGAAAGCCGCCCCGCGCGAGCAGGTGATCCAGCGCAGCGGACGCCGAAATCTGCCGCAGCCCGGACCATTCGCGCACCGAGAAAGGATGCAAGCGGAGGGCGAAATAGCGGCCGGCCAGCGAATCGCCGTCCTGCCGGAAAGTTTCCATGCGCGCGCTACCCGTGACCAGCAAAGCCTGGCCGGGCGTGCGGCCGTCAGCTACCCCCTTAAGCCAGCTTTTCCAGTCGCGCATCTTGTGGATCTCGTCCATGACCAGCAGACGCGCGCGCGGATTCCAGGATTGGCGCTGCAAAATGGCGCGATCCTGCAACACATCCCAGTTCAAGTACTGGGATGATTCGAATGACAACATGAGTTGACGCGCAAGTGTCGTCTTCCCCACTTGGCGCGGGCCGGTCAGCATCACCAGCTTGCTGGCAAGATCCTGCGAAACAAGTTCGTCGAGATAACGTTGCATGATTTGCAGAGTACATCAATTTCAATAAAGTCGCGACTTAATGGATATAAAGAAATAAAAAGTCGCAACTTGGCGGGATGGTTAGCGCGACCCAAGAGCGTGATCAGCTGCCATATTGTTTTTGCACCCAGCTTTGGTAATCGCCGCTGGTAACGCCCTGCACCCAATCCGCATTGGCCAGATACCACTCGACCGTCTTGCGCAATCCGCTCTCGAAGGTCTCCTGCGGTTTCCAGCCCAGTTCGCGTTCGATCTTGCTTGCGTCGATGGCATAGCGCTGGTCGTGGCCGGGGCGGTCGGCGACATAGGTGATGAGCCGAGCGTGCGGCGCGCCCTGCGGATGCAACTCGTCGAGGATGGCGCAGATGGCCCGCACCACCTCGAGATTGGTCTTTTCGTTCCAGCCGCCGATGTTGTAACTCGATCCCGGCGTGCCGCGCTCAAGTACCAGTCGCAGCGCGCGCGCGTGGTCATCGACGTAAAGCCAGTCGCGGATGTTGTCGCCCTTGCCATAGATCGGCAGCGGCTTGCCGTTGACGGCGTTCAGGATCACCAGCGGGATGAGCTTCTCGGGGAAGTGGTACGGCCCGTAATTATTGGAGCAGTTGGTGGTCACGACCGGCAGGCCGTAGGTGTGATGCCATGCGCGCACCAAGTGGTCGCTCGAGGCCTTGCTCGCGGAATAGGGCGAGTTGGGTTCGTACGCGGTGTCTTCGGTGAAGAA
>JAVHSB010000226.1:0-2057 GCA_036171955.1 Sideroxydans sp. | reverse complement strand
CTGGAGCAGACCAATCTGGCGCAGACCCATCCCGAGCAGTGGCGGGAATTGCAGGGGCTGATGCAGGAGGCGCTGCTGCATCTGGATAACGACCAGAAGATGGCCGACAGCATGGGCAAACTCAAGAGCGTGCTGCTGGGGCTGTATTTTGAGCTGGGTGAGCCGCAAGGGAAGCCGGACACCCTGTTACCCGACTATGTGCTGAACAATGCGCTGAGCAACGTGCAGAGCGGGGCGGATGCGGCCATGCCGATCCAGGCGCTCAACGCGCTGGTGCCGATCCCGATGCTGGGACAACAGGCGCTGGCGCTGGGGCATTTGAATGCCACGCCGGATGTCGATGGCGGGGTGCGCACCGAGCCTTTGGTCATCGCCTACTACGACCAGTACTACCCGTCGCTGTCGCTGATGCTGGCGGCGAAAAGTCTCAATCTGGGGCCGCAGGACATTCAGGTGACGCTGGGCGAGGGGGTTCGTCTCGGCAACCTGAAGATTTCCACCGATCCTGCCCTGCGCATGAACACCTACTTCTATGCCGATCACGAAGGCCGACCGGCCTTTCAGGTGGACTCGTTCTACGATGTGATCACCGGCAAGATCCCGGCGGACAAATACCGCGACAAGATCGTGTTGATCGGCGCCACTGCGGCGGGCGTCGGTTCCGTGCAGGTGACTCCGGTGTCGGCTGTCACGCCGCCGGTGCTGACCCTGGCGCATTCGGTCTCCAGCATTCTCAAGCAGGACTTCTTTGTGATCCCGCCCTGGGCGACATGGGCTGAACTGGGCGCCTTCGTGCTGGTGGCGCTTTACCTGATCCTGCTGTTGCCGCGGCTGGGAGCGGGGCTGGGTGCCGCCGTCACGGCGCTCTTGTTCGTTGGGTTGCTGGCCACCCATTTTGTGCTGATGACGACGCAGGCGAAGTGGCTGCAACTGATGCTGCCGGCCACCCTGCTGCTGGTGGGCCATCTGCTGCTGACTACCAAGCGCTTCCTGCTGACGGAAAAGGGCAAGGAGAGATCCGATGCAGACTCTGCCGAAAGCAACCGCATGCTGGGTCTTGCGTTCCAGGGACAGGGCCAGCTCGACATGGCATTCGACAAGTTCCGCAAGGTGCCGCTGGATGACAGCCTGATGGACGTGCTTTACAACCTCGGCCTGGATTTCGAGCGCAAGCGCCAGTTCAACAAGGCCGAATCGGTGTTCAAGTACATGGCCGGACACAATCCCAAATTCCGCGATATTGAAGAACGCACGGCGCAATCCAGGTCGATGGCGGAAACCGTGATCCTCGGCGGCAGTTCCGGTCGCGGCAACGAAAGCACGATGAAACTGGACCGGCCCGGACTTTCCAAGCCCATGCTGGGGCGGTACGAGATCGAAAAGGAGTTGGGCAAGGGCGCGATGGGCGTGGTCTATCTGGGCAAGGACCCCAAGATCAGCCGTGTGGTGGCGATCAAGACCATGGCGCTGTCGCAGGAATTCGAGGCGGACGAACTGGAGGATGTGAAGGCGCGCTTTTTCCGCGAGGCGGAGACGGCGGGACGGCTGAACCATCCGAACATCGTCACCATGTACGATGCGGGGGAGGAGCACGATCTGGCCTACATCGCGATGGAGTTCCTCAAGGGCAAGGACCTGGTGCCCTATACCAAGCCCGACAATCTGCTGCCATTGCCGCAAGTGTTTTCCATCATCGCGCGCGTGGCCGATGCCCTCAATTACGCGCACGGTCTGCATGTGGTGCACCGCGACATCAAGCCGGCCAACATCATGTATGACACCGAGAGCGACACGGTCAAGGTCACCGATTTTGGCATCGCGCGCATTACCGATTCGTCCAAGACCAAGACCGGCATGGTGCTGGGCACGCCGTCCTACATGTCGCCGGAACAATTGTCCGGCGCCAAGATCGAGGGGCATTCCGACCTGTTCTCGCTCGGCGTGAGTTTGTACCAACTGGCCTGTGGTAAGCTGCCTTTCGAGGGCGACTCGATGGCGCAGTTGATGTTCAGGATCGCGAATGAACCGCCGACCGATATCCTGAAAATCAAGCCGGA
>JAVHSB010000225.1:0-2058 GCA_036171955.1 Sideroxydans sp. | reverse complement strand
GAGCAGGCGTGAGGTGCGCCATCTTGTTGTAGGCGCCGCGCAGCTTGAACGAGAAGACGGGTTGCATGTCTTCGCGCTTGAACAGGATGGTATTGCCGGTGCGCGCGGACAGGTTATGCGCGGGTTCGAGCGGCGTTTCGATCGCCACGTCATAGACGCGTGCAGTGAGGATGCGTTTCAGGTATTCATTCATGGCGATGGCGGTTCAGCACGGCAAGCCGATCAGATCATAAAAGGGCGGCAGGTCGCCCAGATCCTCAAACACGCTTGCGGCGCCGGTGAAATCCTGATTCCGCGTGTAGGGGTTGGTGGTGATATAGGTCCTGATGCCGGCGGCCAACGCCGAGCGCAGGCCGTTGCTGGAATCTTCCAGCGCGATGCAATCGGCCGCAGAGAGCCCGAGTTCGTGCAGCACCCAGTCATAGATGTCAGGCGCGGGTTTCTTGTGCGGCACAATGTCGCCGCAGCCGTTGACAGCGAAGTAGCTCGCCCAATCCTTGCCGAGCCCGACTTCGAGCAGCGCGGTGACATTTTCCGGCGAGGTCGTGGTGGCGATGGCGAGAATGATGCCGGCCTTGCGCGCGTCGCCGATGAGTTGCCTGATGCCGGGGCGCAGCGGAATCGCGCCGGCGCGCAGCATGGCGGTGTAATGGCCGGTCTTGACCGCATGCAGATGCTTGACGAAATCGTCGAAATTTTCCGGCTTGGCATAGTCTTTCAGGAAATCCGAGACAAAGTACTTGATGCGCTCCTTGCCGCCGGTCACCTTGAGCAGCTTGTCGTACAGCGCGACATCCCAGTTCCAGTCCAGCCCGTTTTCGGCGAATGCCTTGTTGAACGATTTGCGGTGGCCGTCCTCGGTATCCGCCAGGGTGCCGTCCACGTCGAAGATGATTGCTTTGGGGGTCATATTCTCTTTACTTTAAGTTATCTCATGCCCGGAAATTTTCCGGCCATACCCTTCATCATTTTGCCCATCATTCCCTTGTTGCTGAACATCTTCATCATCTTCTGCGACTGTTCGAACTGGTTCAGCAACTGGTTCACATGCATGACCTGGACGCCGGCGCCCGCCGCGATGCGGCGCTTGCGCGATGCCTTGATCTGGTCCGGATGCGTGCGCTCGTAAGGCGTCATCGAGTTGATGATACCCTCGGTGCGGTTAATCTGGCGCTCGTCGACTTTGGCGCTTGCCGCCGCCTGCGCCAGTTGTGCGGGAAGTTTGTCCATCAGGGCCGACATGCCGCCCATCTTCCTCATCTGCACGATCTGCATCTTGAAGTCGTTGAGGTCGAAGCCCTTGCCGCTCTTCACTTTGTGCGCCAGTTTTTCGGCTGCGGCATGATCGACATTGCGCTGCGCTTCCTCGAGCAGCGAAAGCACGTCGCCCATGCCGAGGATGCGCTGGGCCATGCGTTCGGGATGGAAGGCTTCGAGGCCGTTCGGTTTTTCGCTGACACCGACGAACTTGATCGGTTTGCCGGTGATCTGGCGCACCGACAGCGCCGCGCCGCCGCGCGCATCGCCGTCCAGCTTGGTCAGGATGATGCCGGTCAGCGGCAGCGCATCGCCGAAAGCCTTGGCGGTGTTCACCGCATCCTGGCCGGTCATCGCGTCCACCACGAACAGGGTTTCGATCGGGTTGAGCGCGGCGTGCAGGGCCTTGATCTCCGCCATCATCGCCTCATCGACCGCCAGACGACCGGCGGTGTCCACGATCAGCACTTCATGATGATGTTTGCGCGCGAAGTCGAGCGCGGCCAGCGCGATGTCGAGCGGCTTCTGGTTCGTCTCTGCGGGGAAGAAATCCGTGCCAAGCTGTTGCGCCAGCGTGCGCAATTGTTCGATGGCGGCGGGGCGGTACACGTCGCAGCTCACCAGCAACACTTTCTTCTTGTATTGCTCGCGCAGCAGTTTGGCCAGTTTGCCGCTGCTGGTGGTCTTGCCCGCGCCCTGCAAGCCGGCCATCAGGATCACGGCGGGCGGCACGGCGGCGAGATTGAGCGCGTCGTTGTGTTCGCCCATCAGCCGGGTCAGTTCGCGGTTCACCACGCCGAT
>JAVHSB010000224.1:0-10422 GCA_036171955.1 Sideroxydans sp. | reverse complement strand
GACCGATGCGTCGATGGCGGCGCGCAGCCTGCTGCTGGATATTCATGGCGGGCAATGGTCGGCAGAATTGTGCGGCCTGTTCGGCATTCCGCAGCAGATCTTGCCGCGCATCACGCCATCGGTCGGTATCGGATTGCCACTGCAGAACGGCCTGGTGTTGCAGGCCTGTCTGGCGGACCAGTCGGCGGCGCTTGCGGCCACCATCGCCGACGGACAAGCGGAGGCCTTGGTCAATCTGGGGACTGGCGGATTCGTCGTGCGCTACCTGCCGCGCGGACGCGGTGTTCCTGCGGGCTACCTGCAAACCCTGGTGTGGCAGGACGCGGCGCAGCAGATGCATTTTGCCGCCGAGGGCACGCTCAATTCCATTGCCGCCGCGCTCGCGGACTATCCGGTCGCGGCGTGCCGGGCCGAGGAACTGGCGTGTGACGACACCTTCTGTCTGGCCGAACCGAGCGGACTGGGGGCGCCGTATTTCCGCGGCGATCTCGGCCTTGTCTTTTCCGCGCCGGTCGCGGATTTGTCGGCCGAGCGCATCGGCGTGCTGTTGCTGGAAGGGATCATCTTTCGCGTGGCCCGGATCGCGGAAGACTTCGCCCACGAATACGGTCTCGAGCGCCTCTGGCTATCCGGCGGTCTGGCCCATTTGCCCTGCCTGCAGCAGGGCATCGCGCAATGCCTGTCGCTGCCGTTGCACCTGTTGGCGCAGACGGATGCCAGCCTGCTCGGGGCGGCGCGTCTCGCGGCCGGTTCCGGCCATGCTGCGCCGGCCGCTGTACCCGTCAGGATCGAGGCGGGACAGCCTCTTCCCCGGCTGGTTGAGAAATATGCACGCTGGAAAGTCTGGCTGGACCGGTTGCTGAACGACCAGCCTGAAAATGGTTTATATAGAATATGAGCACCTTCCGAATAAACCCACATGGCCACGCGCCGGGATTGCCCAGATCTCCCGCTTGCGCCCTATGACCGGCCGGGTTTCCCCTGAATTTGCGTTTCCGTGTGCAATGCGTTTGACAGGCCGTGAGGTCTCGCATAGAATGCGCGCCCTTCGCAGTCCGTTAACCATTTTTAGTTTTAGGAAATGCCATGAAAACATTTTCCGCCAAGTCGCATGAAGTCCAGCATGACTGGATTCTGGTCGATGCCGCCGACAAGATCTTGGGCCGCTTGGCCAGCCAGATCGCTTCCCGCCTGCGCGGCAAGCACAAGGCCATCTACACTCCGCACGTCGATACCGGCGATTTCGTCGTGGTCGTCAATGCCGACAAGCTGCGCGTGACCGGCAACAAGGCACAGGACAAGATGTATTACCGCCACTCGACCTATCCGGGCGGTCTGTATGAGACCAACTTCATCAAGCTGCAACAGCGCCACCCGCAGCGCGTGCTGCAAAAGGCCGTGCGCGGCATGCTGCCGAAGGGCCCACTGGGCTATGCGATGTTGAGCAAACTCAAGGTGTACGGCGGCACAACACACCCGCACAGCGCGCAGCAACCCAAACCCATCGACCTGTTGAAGGCTTAATCATGAGCGTGACTTATAACTACGGAACGGGACGCCGCAAAAGCGCGGTGGCACGTGTATTCATCAAACCGGGCAAAGGCGATATCGTCGTCAATGACAAGCCGATCGACCAGTTTTTCTCGCGCGAGACCGGACGCATGGTCGTGCGCCAGCCGCTCGAGCTGACCCAGATGGCCGGCAAGTTCGACATCATGGTGAACGTGTCCGGCGGCGGCGAATCGGGTCAGGCCGGTGCCGTGCGCCACGGCATCACCCGCGCCCTGATCGAGTACGATGCCGCGCTGAAACCGACCTTGAGCCAGGCCGGTCTGGTCACCCGCGACGCGCGCGAAGTCGAACGTAAAAAAGTCGGTTTGCGCAAGGCGCGCCGCAGGAAACAATTCTCCAAGCGTTAAGCTTGCAGGGAACCGGGAAGGCCGCCTTTGGGCGGCTTTTTCATTTATCATTCGTGCACTTATGGAGGATGCGGGCGTGATCAAGGTCGGAATCGTTGGCGGTACGGGCTATACCGGAGTCGAGTTGCTGCGCCTGCTGGCGGGACATCCGCAAGCGCAGTTGCAGGCGATCACTTCGCGCGCCGATGCCGGCATGCCGGTCAGCCAGATGTTTCCCAGCCTGCGCGGCCAGGTCGATCTCGCCTTCTGTCATCCGGACGATGCGCGCCTCGATCAGTGCGATGTGGTTTTTTTCGCCACGCCGAATGGCATCGCCATGCAGCAGGCGCGCGCTTTGCTGGATGCGGGTGTCAAGGTCATCGATCTGGCGGCGGACTTCCGCATCAAGGACATCGCCGAGTGGGAGAAATGGTATGGCATGGGCCATGCCTGCCCGGACCTGGTGGCCGAAGCGGTGTACGGTTTGCCGGAAGTGAATCGCGCACGGATCAGGCAGGCGCGACTGGTGGCCAATCCCGGCTGTTACCCGACAGCGGTGCAACTGGGTTTCATTCCATTGCTGGAGGCAGGGCTGGTCGATGCCGGAACACTCATCGCCGATGCCAAATCCGGTGTGTCGGGGGCGGGACGCAAGGCGGAGGTGGGCAGCCTGTTCGCCGAAGCGGCCGATAATTTCAAGGCTTACGGCGTCGGCGGACATCGCCATCTGCCCGAGATCCGGCAGGGGCTGTCGAACGTGAACGGCCATCCGGTCGGCCTGACTTTTGTGCCACACCTGACGCCGATGATCCGCGGCATCCACGCCACGCTTTACGCGCGCCTGAAGCAGGAGGCGGACCTGCAAGACTTGTTCGCACAGCGCTACGCCGGTGAAGCGTTCGTCGATGTGCTGCCGTCCGGCAGCATGCCGGAAACGCGTTCCGTGCGCGGTTCGAATATTTGCCGCATCGCGGTCCATCGGCCGCAGGGCGGCGACATGGTGGTGGTGCTGTCGGTGATCGACAATCTGGTCAAGGGTGCCGCCGGGCAGGCAATCCAGAACATGAACATCATGTTCGGCCTGCCGGAGGCAAGTGGCCTGCAAGTGCTTCCTTTGCTACCATGACACCATGATTAGCCGGTTCAAGCGCCGTTTCAGCATTTCTGCGCCGCGCCTTGCGGTGCGTCCGCATGTGCCATGGTATGTGCGCTGGGCGATCGTGTTTCCGTTCCTGCTGGTGGTCGGCTTCATGGTCTGGTGGGCGTATGACGCCGGGATGGCGCTGGCCGGCTTCCATCGCGGCGAGGCGGAGCAGGAGATATCCCGCCTGCGCGAGCAGGTATCCCAGCTCGAAGCCGGTAATGCGGAGCAGGTGAACCAGATTGCAGTGCTGGAGCGCCAGGCGCAGATGCAGCTGGCGGCAGCGGATGAAGTGCAGCAACAGGTGATCGCGTTGCAGGATGAGAATGGGCGGTTGCGCGAGGATCTGTCGTTTTTCCAGAGCTTGCCGCTGACCGCCGGGCGCGATGCCGAGCTTTCGATTCACGATGTGAAGCTGGAACCCGGCAGCTTGCCGGGCGAATATCACTGCCGCATGTTGCTGGTACAGGGTGTGCAGCGCCGCGGCAGGGTGTTCCAGGGCAACCTGTTGATGGTGGTGAACGGCGAGCAGGGCGGTCAGAAAGTGGTGCTACAATTCCCCGCCCCGGATGCGCCCGAGGCGATCACACAGCGCCTGAATTTCAAGTATTACCAGCGCGTCGAGCGCACTTTCCGTTTGCCGGAAGGGGTGCAGATCGATAGTGTCGAAATCCGGGTATTCGAAAAAGGCATGCAGGAACCGAAAATCACCCAGGCAGTCCTGCTTTCTTGAAGGAGTTTTTTCAGATGTTCAGCAAGCAAAGCAAACCGCAGAATCGTATCGATTCGCTGATCGGACTCGGCACCAAAGTCACGGGGGACGTTCATTTCACCGGGGGCTTGCGTGTGGACGGAGAGGTTAGCGGCAGCATCATCGCCGATGCGGGCAAGGCCAGCACGCTGGTGCTGAGCGAGCAGGCCAGGGTGAACGGCGAGATTCGCGTCACCCATCTGGTGCTGAACGGCACGGTGACGGGGCCGGTGGAAGCCAGCGAATATCTGGAACTGCAAAGCAAGGCCAAGGTCACAGGCGATGTGAAGTACAAAACGCTGGAGATACAGTTGGGCGCCATCGTGGAGGGCAAGCTGGCGCATATCAGTGAAGCAACGGAAAAGGTGGTGTCGCTGAAGTTGGGTGGCGCCGAGTCCAAATAAACCAAGGAGAATCGAAATGAATGCAGTGACTGAAATGCAGGATCCGTTGTTGTTCACCGACAGCGCGGCCAACAAAGTGAAGCAGCTGATCGAAGAGGAAGGCAACGCGGATTTGAAGTTGCGCGTGTTCGTCAGCGGCGGCGGTTGCTCCGGATTCCAGTACGGCTTCACCTTTGACGAGGTTGTCAATGCCGACGACACCGTCATGAGCAAGAACGGCGTGCAGCTGCTGATCGATCCGATGAGTTTCCAGTATCTGGTCGGGGCCGAGATCGATTACACCGAAGGTCTGGAGGGTTCCCAGTTCGTCATCAAGAATCCGAACGCCACGACCACCTGCGGCTGCGGTTCCTCCTTCTCGGTCTGATATTTGCCGAACAGCAAAAGCGGGGCATGACGTGCCCCGCTTTTTTTATGCTTTTCCGGTCAACGCCTTGAACAGGCGAATACTGCCTGGATTGCGATTTGCTGCGTGAGCAATGCTTGTCGCAGTTCGATGGGAACTGCCGTCATGCCGGATGGATGGCGCCCAGAACGCAGGGATGGCGTGCTCCAGTAACGGCGGGCAAGTTGCCCGGACGCGCATGGATTGCCTGTTGCGCCAACCAGGCAAATGCCACGGCTTCCATCCAGTCGGCGCCGATACCCAGTACTTCAGTGTTCCGCACAAGGCATCCCGGCAGTGCAGCACGCAAGCGGGCAGTCAGCGCGGCATTGTGCGCCCCGCCGCCGCATAGATAGATTTCCGCAGCGCCGGTGCAATGCCGCCGCACGCTGTCGGCGATGCTGTCCGCGCTCAATGCAAGCAATGTTGCCTGCACGTCGGCCGGCGCTTCTTTTCCGCTCAAGTGACGCTCAAGCCAGGCCAGATTGAACAGGTCGCGCCCCGTGCTTTTGGGCGGCGCTGCGGCGAAGTAGGGCTCGGCCAGCAATTTTTCGAGGAGTGCAGGCAGCAAGGTTCCGCTGTCCGCCCACGCTCCTTCCGCGTCATACGCCAGACCGCGGTGTCTGGATATCCATGCATTCAGTAAAAGATTGCCCGGGCCGGTATCGAAGCCGGACGTTTCGCGTCCGGGCGCGAGGTCGGTCAGGTTGGCGATGCCGCCGATGTTGAGGATCGCGCGATGGATCGAGGGATGGCGCAGGATACGATCGTGGAAAGCCGGCACCAGCGGCGCGCCCTGTCCGCCTGCAGCGATGTCGCGTGCGCGGAAATCGCTGATGACCGTGATGCCGGTCAGTTCCGCCAGCAGGGCGCCATTGTTGAGTTGAAGGCTGTAGCCTTGGGCCGGCTGGTGGCGCACGGTCTGTCCGTGGCAGCCGATGGCACGCACCTGCTGCGGTTCGATAGCAGCGGAACGGAGCAGGGATTCGATGGCGTTCGCGTACTGTCGTGCGAGCCGGTTGGCAGTGATCCGGGCTCGGTGCAACTCGTTCGCGCCGGGTTCGTGCAAATCGAGCAGGTTGTCCACCATGTCCGGCGCGTATGGCTGGAAATGGCTGGCAACCAGTACGGGGGCGGCATTCAGATCGGCCAGAGCGACATCGATGCCATCCAGACTGGTGCCGGACATGACGCCGAGGTATAGCTCCGTGTTTTGTTTCACTTGATCGAAGGTGCCTTAATCCAGCTGGGCGATGCGCGTGCTGCGCACTAGCGACAGGCGCGCATGCAGGGCGGTGGTCGCGTCGTTGAAGGCGGTGCGCTGCGTTTCGCCGATCGGCTTGCCATCGGGAAGCGCAACCTTCAGGGGATCGCGCTGCACGCCGCTGACCTTGAATTCGTAGTGCAAATGCGGTCCGGTGGCAAGGCCGGTTTGTCCGACGTAACCGATGGACTCGCCCTGGCTGATGCGTTGTCCGCGCCGCAGTCCGGCAGCGAAACGCGACAGGTGGCCATAGACGGTCTGGTACATGCCCTGGTGGTCCAGCTTCACCACGTTGCCGTAGCCGCCAAGCTGGCCAACGAAGGCGACCGTCGCATCGGCGGTCGCCCTGACCTTGGTGCCGGTTGGGGCGGCATAGTCCACCCCCTTGTGCGAGCGCCAGCGATTCAGCACGGGGTGGAAGCGGGCATTGCTGAATCCGGAACTGACCCGCGAGAATTCGATGGGGGAGCGCAGGAACGCCTTGTGCATGCTCTTGCCATCCGGGGCGAAATAGTCCCCGCTGTGCGGTGTATTCTGAAAATAGAAGGCCTGCAGGGTGCGTCCGTGATTGATGAATTCGGCGGCCAGAATGCGCGCATTGGGCGATGCCATGCCATTCAGGTAGGGTTGTTCATAGATGACGCTGAATTTGTCGCCGATGCGCAGATCGCGGTGGAAGTCTATGTCGCCGCCGAAGACTTCAGCCAACTGGTTGGCTACGCTATCCGGCAGGCTGGCTTCATCCGTGGCGGCATACAGTGTGCTGGTGATTTCGCCGGTCTGCACCAATATCCTGCGCTCGGCCTGTGCGGGGGTTGCCTCGACTTTGAATTTATCCCCGTCCGGGGTGATGGCGGTCTGGTTGCCATCGTTATCGACATAGGTCAACGCCAGCAAACGCCAGTCGGCGCCAGTCCTGGCCTGAACCAGCTTGCCTGGCCGCAGTTGGCGCAGGGAAAGCGCGGCGGTGGCGCGCCTCAGGAAATCATCGGCGGCGGCATCCTCTACCTTCATGCGGCGCAACAATTCGCTCACCGTGTCGCCGCGCTGGACTTGTTCGCTGTGCCAGAAGCTCGGATCTGTCCCGATCGTCGCGGCGTCAGCCGGCAAAGCAATATCGTTCGTGTAAGTGTGCCTGATTTCGGCTGCCGCATCCTGTTGCGGCATGATGCCAAAGGCTGTCACCACGCCCAGCAAGGGCAGGGTGGACAGCGCGATAAACCAGCGCAGCTTCATCTTGTGCGCGTGCAATAAATAATTTTGCGGTAACATTCTCGCCTCCCAAGGCGGTGCTGTTGCGGTGTTGCGGACACGGCAACAGGCCAAATCCGGGGGGCACTTTAACAGAAAGCCCAATCCCCTCAAAATCCGTTCAGGCGACGGCAGAGCAACAGACAAGCGGTAATCCACCATGAATCAACAGGAAATCCTCAATCAAATCAAGCGCGGCAGCGATGAATTGCTGATCGAGGCCGAGCTGATCAAGAAGCTGGAGCAGAATCGCCCGCTACGTATCAAGGCCGGTTTCGACCCCACCGCTCCCGATCTCCATCTCGGCCATACCGTGCTCTTGAACAAGATGCGCCAGCTACAGGACTTGGGACATCACGCCCTGTTTCTGATCGGCGACTTCACCGGCATGATCGGCGACCCCACCGGCAAGAATGCGACCCGGCCGCCCTTGTCGCGCGAGCAGGTGCTCGCCAATGCACAAAGCTATCGCGAGCAGGTGTTCAAGGTGCTGGACCCGGATAAGACGGAAGTCGTGTTCAATTCCGCCTGGATGGACAAGTTCAATGCGGTGGACCTGATCAAGCTGGCGGCGACCCATACCGTGGCGCAGATGCTGGAGCGCGACGATTTTGGCAAACGTTACAAGGCCGGGCAGCCCATTGCGATCCACGAATTCGTCTATCCGCTGGTTCAAGGCTACGATTCCGTCGCGCTCAAGGCCGACATCGAACTGGGCGGCACCGACCAGAAATTCAATCTGCTCATGGGGCGCGAATTGCAGCGTCACTTTGGCCAGCCCGCGCAGTGCGTGCTCACCATGCCGCTGCTGGAAGGTCTCGACGGCATCAACAAGATGTCGAAGTCGCTGGGCAACTACATCGGCGTTACGGATACGCCACAGGATATGTTCGGCAAGCTGATGTCGGTTTCGGACGATCTGATGTGGCGCTATTTTGATTTGCTTTCTTTCCGCAGCCTGGCGCAGATCGGTCATTTCAGGGAAGAGGTGGCAAACGGCCGCAACCCGCGCGACATCAAAGTGATGCTGGCGCAGGAAATCGTTGCCAGGTTCCACACGCAGCAAGCAGCGGAAGATGCGTTGGCCGAGTTCGAGGCGCGCTTCAGGCAAGGGGTGCTGCCCGACGATATGCCGGAGATTGCGGTACAGTCTGTCAACGGCAGCATCGGCATCGCCCACCTGCTCAAGCAGGCCAACCTGGTTGCCAGCACTTCCGAAGCGCTGCGCATGATTGAGCAGGGGGCGGTCAAGCTCGACGGCGGCAAGGTCAGCGACAAGGCGCTGCAGATCAAGTCCGGGGCCGTGGTTGTCGCTCAAGTTGGCAAGCGCAAATTCGGGCGCATCAGCGTCGGCTGAATGGCATTGGAATCATTCCTGCATGACTGCAGCGATGGGCGTTTGCTCGGCTTGATAACCCCTAAGGGTTATTAACCATACCCATAGTAGGGGGTGGACAGTGCTTGGAGCGTCGTATCTAATCTGCAAGCCGATGGAAGCGCAACCGGTCGGAAAATCGTTCGTCCATATAAAGAAGAGCGCATCAAGCGCGCCATTTGGATTCAGATTTCAGGGAGATTCAAATTGAACAAGCGTAGCGCGTATTCCCGTTTTTCCATTTTCCCCATTTTCATGCTGCTCGGCTTGATGCCGATGAGTCCCGCCATATCAGCCGGCGTCGATAACGCGGTAAAGGAGTGCGCCAATTGCCACGGCAAAGCCGGGGCGAGCGTCGATTCGGACGTTCCCATCATCGGCGGCTATTCGGTGGAGTTTCTGGCCAACAATCTCAAGGCCTACCGCGACCATGAGCGCGATTGTCCGGATACCAAATTCCGGAGCGGGCCGAACAAGGGCAAAACAACCAATATGTGCCAAGTCGCGCATGGCATGCCCGATAGCGACATACGCCAGATTGCTGTCTATTTTTCGCAGAAGAAATTTGTGCGAGCCAAGCAGAAGGCCGATGCGGCGCTGGCTGCCAAGGGCAAGGATATCCACGAATACTACTGCGAGAAATGCCATTCTGATGGGGCCTCCTTGGCCGAGGATGACGCGGGCATGATGGCCGGGCAGTGGATGCCGTACTTGCGCAAGGCATTCGAAGAGTTTGCAACCGGTAAGCGCCCGATTCCGAAAAAGATGAAACTCAAGTTTGATCAACTCGCGCCGGAGGATATGGAAGCGCTGGTGCATTATTACGGCAGCATGCAGTGATATGACCGGCGGAGAGCTACGGTGAAGAGCGAATCCGGCATGAAGAAAGGCGTTCTGTTCAGGCTGGGATGCTCGCGTTGCGTGAAATATGGGTGTGGCGCTGGTATCACAGCCCTTGTGTTTCTATTGCTGGTGGGGGGGTTTTCTACCGCGCTTGAGGCGACCAACAGCTTGGAGTTCTGTACTTCCTGCCACAGCATGCGAACCAACTTCGAGGAGTACAAGGAATCGGTGCATTATTCGAACAAATCGGGGGTGCGCGCAGAATGCTCCGATTGCCATGTGCCGAAGAAAGACTGGTTTGCCAAGATGTACCGCAAGATGATTGCGGCCAAGGATGTGTGGGGCGAGATGGTGGGAACCATCGATACGCCGGAGAAGTTCGAGGCGCACCGGATGGAAATGGCCAAGCGCGAGTGGGCGCGCATGAAGGAGTCCGATTCCATCGGCTGCCGTAATTGCCACAGTTTCAGCGCCATGAATATCGGCGAGCAGGCCAGGCTGGCACAGAACAAACACGCGAATGCCAGCGGCGAAGGCAAGACCTGTATCGATTGCCACAAGGGTATTGCCCACAATATGCCGAAACTGCATTGAGAAATTCGTATTCCCCGGTTTGCTGGTGCGGGAACCGGGGGGGTGAATGGTAGCAACAGCTCGCGAATAGACATCGCGCGCAGAATCGAACCGGACATTTTCGGATTGCAAGTATCTGCCGTGCCCGGGATTGTTAATTCAATGACTACAGGGAGATTCTCGTGAAAAACAAAAAAGTCTGGTTCGCGGGGACGCTGTTGTGCGCCTTTGCGATCGGCGCTGCGTCCGCGGCACCGTCGGTCACCAAGCCGAAGAACGATTACAACATCACCATCAACTACGAGCTGGGCATGCACTGTACCGGCTTCGATTTCAGCTACTGCTGCGTACTGCCGCCTTACAACTCGGTGCAAAGCCAGGTCATCAAGACTGCGACCGGGCCGAAAAAATTTCCCGAGTTGCTGGAGTCCGATCCACAGGACGCCACGGTCCTCTTGGATGGCAAGAAGCGCTTCCGCCTCGCCTATGGCCATGTCGACAATACCTATGCCGAAGGCGCCAAACTGAAATACTGGG
>JAVHSB010000223.1:0-2097 GCA_036171955.1 Sideroxydans sp. | reverse complement strand
GCTTCCGTTTGGGAAGCGGATTTTCCGATGCGGACCGGCGGACACCGCCCGCGCTGGGTAGTTGGATCAGCTATCGCTACAACGGCGTGAATAAGAGCACCAGCCTACCGCGCTTCGCCCACTTCCTGCGGATTCGCACGGACAAGTAGGCGGCGCCCCTATGCAAGGCCGTAACGCATCACCCGGTAGAAGCCGCCAAAGCAGTATTCGACATGCGGCTCGCCCGCCAGCGATTTGCCTTGTTTGTGCAGAGCCTCTTCCAGTTTCGCCGTCACATCTTCCTGCCAGAATCCGGGCAGGAACGGCTCCAGCCGCCCCAACACCCAACGCGTGAGCGGAAAACGATAGAGCGGATGATGATGCGGCGTCGCCGCATACTCCGTGATCAGCACCGAGCCGCCCGGCTTCACCACGCGCGCGATCTCGTCATACACATGCTGCCGCGCTTCGGGCGGCAGTTCGTGAAACAGGAAGAACAGGATCAACTGGTCGAACGCATTGCCGGCGTAGGCCAGCGTCTCGGCATTCATGCGCGACAGATGGATGCGGCGCGAGATGTCCTGCGTCTTGCTGCGCGCCAGTTCCAGTTGTCCGGTCGCCACATCGCACAGGTGCACTTCGTTGTCGGCATTGCAGAACAGCGACGGCGTGAGTTTGCCGTACACACAGGTGAGTTGCAGCAGACGCGCACCGGCACGCGCATCGACCTGGCGCAGCGTCTTGTTGAGCAGCGTGTCGTATTGCCCGAACAGGATGGCGTTGATGATGGGCTGATGGTCGAAGAACCAGATGCTCTTGTCCCACAGATAGGCCCACCAGTAATAGCGCGCCAGATATTCGGGCACGCCTCCTTTGATGAATCTCCGGTAGATTGCCATCAGACTTGCGCGCGCGGCTTGTGCGGCGCTTTGGCGAACAGGCGGTCGTACAGCCAGTTCGGCAACCATTTCAAGATTCGACCGACCAGCGCCATCTGCCACGGAACGACCTTGAAAGAACAGCCGCGTTCGATTACGCGGGCAATACGGCGCGCCGCATCGTCCGCCTCCAGCATGAACGGCATGGGGTAGGGATTGATGCCGGTCATCGGGGTGCGAATGTAGCCGGGGCAGATGGTCACCACCCTTACGCCGCTGCCGCGCATCTCCAGGCGCAGGCTCTCCAGGTAGGAGATCAGCGCCGCCTTCGAGGCGGAATACGCGCCCGCACCGGGCAGGCCGCGGAATCCGGCGACACTGGCGATGCCGGCCAGGCGACCGCGCCCTGCTGCGCGCATCGGTTCGAGGAAAGGCTGGAAGGTGTGCAGCGCGCCCTGCACGTTGATATCGAGCACATGCTGGAACACATTGTTGTCTTCGGCATGGCGGGTCAGCGTGCCGATACTCACCCCTGCATTGGCAATCACGATGTCGGGCACGCCGACCCGAGCGATGAAATCCACGGCCGCACCGCGCAGGGCGGGCGCATCGCGCACATCCAGGATATATACCGAAACTTTGGACGGGAATTCGGCCGCCAGCGCCTGCAGCAAGTCGCCACGGCGCGCAATGGCGGCAACGGTTGCGCCGCGCTCAAGATAATGGCGCGCGAGGGCCAGACCGAGACCGCTCGACGCGCCGCTGATGACAACTCGCATCAACGTTTGCCGGCGCGGCGCTCCTTGCGCGCGATCTCGATTACTTCATCCAGCACGCGGAGGGTATCCGCCGGTTCCAGCCCGGTGATGATGTATTTGCCGTCAACCGCGATGGTCGGCGTGCCTCGCACGCCATAGCTGCGCACCAGTTGGTTGCTGCGCGCGATCTTTCCCGCCAGTGAGAATGAATTGTAGGCCGCGCCGAATTTCGCCGGATCAATCCCGCGCTTGGCCACGAACGTCGTGATCTTTTGTTCATCGCTCAGGTCGGTACCGAAGACGTTCCAGGCCTCGAACAAATCGTTGTGCAGGCGTTCGCGCTGGCCGAGCGCCTCCAGCGCGTAGAAAGTCCGCGCCATCGGCTCCCACGAATCGCGGAAAATCACGGGCACGAATTGCAAGCCGGCGTCCCTCGGCATTTTCTTTTCCCATCCCGTCAGGGGACCATGCAAATGGTAGCA
>JAVHSB010000222.1:0-2110 GCA_036171955.1 Sideroxydans sp. | reverse complement strand
CTGTTGACGAGCTCCACACTACTACCTGCGGCCAGCAGTATCTCGCCATTGGGGGCGGTGATGACGCCGCTGTTCTCGACGTTGGGTGCGATGAGCCAGATTTCGCCGCCTTGCTGGGCGTTGATGTTGCCGGCATTGCTGACGGCTTGTGCGTTCGGGTCGCTGGTGAAGCGATGACGCCCTGCCAGAAAGTCTGCATCAGAGAGGTTTAGCGATGTTGCGACCAATCCTGCGACATCGACCGTGGCACCCGCGCCAAATACGACACCGTTCGGGTTGACCAGAAACACACGGCCGTTGGATTGCAGGCTGCCGAGGATCTGGCTGGTGTTGCCGCCGACGACGCGGTTGAGCACGGCGGAACTGGCGCTCTGCTGATTGAAGCGGGTGATCTCGTTCTGCTGGATGCTGAAGTCTTGCCAGTGGATGATGGCACCGGGGGTGTTGGTGACGGTGAGGGTGTTGCCGCTGGTGTTGAAGCTGGCGCTGCCGTTGACGACGTTGCCGCCCACGGGGTTGGCCTGGACTTCGAAGGCCAGCAGGACGCTGGCTGCCAGCAGGGCGAATTTGAAACGGTGGCGATGGATGTCGTCCGTGGCATCGCTGACGCCGTCCGTATTCAGCGTGCGCAACAGACTGGAGCTGGCACGCTTGCCTTTGGATTTGACCAGTTCCGAAACGGCTACCCAGGCATTCAATGCCTCGGACCAGATGGTGCGATAAATCTTGTTGAGTGAATGCATGTTTGTCTCCGCCTCACTGCACAGGTACGACTGAACACCGACCTCGAAACCGCCAACCCCAAGTAGGGAAAAATCCTACACACATCCGCACAAAAGTGCTATCGAAAAAAATATATAGACCTGCGCTGGTGCATGCCGCCATCGGCCATCCCTTCCCGTTGCGCTTCAGTTATTTTGCCGAGGAGTTGCCGCAGACGCGGGGCGGAAAGTTTGAGGAGTTCATCTCGCTGCTGAATTAAGAAACACTGATTGCTCGACTGGCAGTTATTCTGGCGACGGATATTCCAATGCGAGAATCATCGCCCCGGCGCAGCGGCCGCTGTGGGAGTCCGGCTTCAGAGCCGGATGAAATTATCGCGGTAGTGCTTCATTTCGGCGATGGATTCGTAGATGTCGGCCAGCGCTTCGTGCTTGCCGTGTTTCTTGATCCCGCTCGCCACTTCGGGTTTCCAGCGCTTCGCCAGTTCCTTGAGGGTGCTGACGTCGAGGTTGCGGTAATGGAAGTAATCCTCCAGTTGCGGCATCCAGCGCGCGAGGAAGCGGCGGTCTTGGCAGATGGAATTGCCGCACATGGGCGAGATTCTGGCCGGCACGTATTCCTTGAGGAACTCGATCATCTGCGCCTCCACCGTGGCCTCGTCCAGCGCGGATGCCTTGACCTTGTCGATCAGGCCTGATTTGCCGTGGGTGGATTTGTTCCAGTTGTCCATGCCGTCGAGCACGCTGTCGGTCTGGTGCACGACCAGCACCGGCGCTTCCGCCACGGTTTCGAGGTTGCCGTCGGTGATGACCAGCGCGACTTCGATGATGCGGTCGCTGTCGGGCGATAACCCTGTCATCTCCATGTCTATCCAGACGAGGTTGTTTTGGTTTTGTGCCATAATCCGCCGCGTTTTTTCCAATGAATGAGGCGCGCATTGTGGCACAGCGCGCCCGCTTCCGGCCAGCATGAATACAGAAACTTTCACCACCCTGTTCGTCCTCGTCGTGCTCGGCAACGTCGCCCTCAAGCTGTGGCTGGCGCGGCGCCAGTTGCGCCACGTGGCGGCAAACCGCGCCGAGGTGCCCGCCGCATTCCAGGCGCAGATCGGCATCGCCGCGCACCACAAGGCCGCCGACTACACTTCCACCCTGACCCGCTTCGGCATGCTGTCCGTGCTGTTCGATGCCGCGCTGCTGCTCGCCTTCACGCTCGGCGGCGGCATCCAGTGGCTGCATGACGCGACCGCCAACCGCATCGCCATTCCGCTGTTGCAGGGCGCCGCGCTGATCGCCGCCGTGCTGGTGCTGCAATCCCTGCTGGAGCTGCCGTTCGATCTGTACCGCACGTTCAGCATCGAGGCGCGCTACGGTTTCAACAAGATGAC
>JAVHSB010000221.1:0-2118 GCA_036171955.1 Sideroxydans sp. | reverse complement strand
AACGCCCACAGAAACACCAGCACGAAATAAAACGGATGTCCGTTCGTGTTCCTGATCGGGCCCGTGTTCAGGAAGCGCCCGAACTGGCTGTCCCACAGGAAAAACCTGATGCCCGACACGCCGGCCCGCCCGAACACCTCTTTCCCGGGATGCGCGTCGAATTGCAGATACAGCGCGATCACCTCCGGCGCGGTGAACAGCAGCGACAGCCCCAGCGCCAGCAGCCATTTCCCGCCCCACAACTTGCGCCACTGTTTCTGATACAGCCACAGGATCACCAGCCCGCTGGTGATGGTGATCAGCGTGAACACGCCCTTGGTCATCACCGCCCCCGCCGTGAACACAGCGCCGAGCAGCAGATACTTCAGCTTTGCCTGCGCGTCGTAGCGCAGCCAGTAATAACACGCGCCCATGATGAAACCGGTGAGATAAGTCTCGGCCTTCACCTCGATGGAAGAATCCATCAGATGGAATGCCGACACATACACCAGCACCGACAGCCAGGCCGCCTCGCGCGAGTAGAACAGCCGCGCGATGCGATAAGTGAAATAAGCGCCGATGATATGGAACAGGAAACCGGGCAGGATGTAGGACAACGCACTGATGCCGAACAACTGGAACGACAGCGCCGTGATCCAGAACGGCATGTGCGGCTTGTCCAGCCAATCCTTGCCGTCCAGCATCAGATTCGCCCAATCGTTGTTCAGCGCGATGTGCTGCGACAGCGCGGCGTAGGTTATGGAATCGCCGCCGTTGATGATGGGGGACAGCATCGCGGCCGCGTTAATGAGCAGCGCGAAGAGGGAGAGATATTTGATGTGGGTGAGGTTCATGGGGGGCGATGATAGAGCATAGGATGGGTTGCCCCCTACGGGGACGAGAGCGCAGAGATACCCATCACCAAATTCAACGCGCATCTTCCAATTCAAAGTCAAAACTGTCGGGCAACCCCCGACGATTTTTGCAATTAGCCTTACGCGAGTTTAAGTATCTTTGCTATCAAGACTAAAATCTTGTTCAGTTATGGTTATTTTGTTGTTCTTTTTCCAGGAATTCGGCAAGTTAACCACGCCAAATTTATCAAGAGCACGATACAGGTAAGGGCGAAGCACTTCGTCAAATATTCGGTGACAATTTGGACAAAGCGGAATCCCATTAACTTTGCTGTCTTGGCCGAGCTTCGACTTCCATTCTTTCTCATCGACGATATGTACGGCATCGGGCAACGGATATGTCTTGCCACACATTACGCAAGGCAAATGCTTCCCAGCTTTATCTCGAACAACTAGGCGTTTTACTCCAGGATTGAACGGCATTTTATATTCCTACCGCAACTTCACCGTCTCACAAACCACATCCCCACACTGCGCCCTATTGCGCAGGGCATGATCCATCAACACCAACGCCACCATCGCTTCCGCGATCGGCGTGGCGCGGATGCCGACGCAGGGGTCGTGCCGTCCCTCGGTCGAGACCATCACCGCCTCGCCCGCCTTGTTGATCGAGTGGCGCGGGATGCGGATGCTGGAGGTCGGTTTGATCGCATAATGCGCGACGATGTTCTGCCCGGTGGAGATGCCGCCGAGGATGCCGCCGGCGTTGTTTGATGCAAAACCGTGCGGTGTGAGTTCGTCGCCGTGTTCGCTGCCCTTTTGCGTGACGCAGGCAAAACCGGCGCCGATCTCCACCGCCTTCACCGCGTTGATGCCCATCAGCGCATAGGCGATTTCCGCATCCAGCCGGTCGAACACTGGCTCGCCCCAACCGACGGGAACGTTGGTGGCCACGACCGCAAGCCGGGCGCCGATGGAATCTCCGGATTTGCGCAGTGCGTCCATGTAGTCCTCAAGCTGGCCAACATAGCTCGCATCGGCGACGAAAAAGCTGTTGCCGACTTCAGTGACCTCGGCCCAGCTTTTGAAAGGAACGACGATGTCGCCGAGCTGCTCCAGATAGCCGCGCACCACGACGCCATAATTTTCATGCAGCCATTTCTTGGCGATGGCGCCTGCCGCCACGCGCCCCGCCGTTTCGCGCGCCGAGGCGCGGCCGCCACCGCGAGGGTCGCGGATGCCGTATTTCTGCCAATAGGTGTAGTCGGCATGGCCGGGGCGGAAG
>JAVHSB010000220.1:0-2137 GCA_036171955.1 Sideroxydans sp. | reverse complement strand
ATCGCGCCGCGCTCGGTATTCGCGCGCAAGAATTATTTTTATCCCGACCTGCCCAAAGGCTACCAGATCAGCCAGTTCGACCTGCCCGTGGTGGGTAACGGACAACTGACCATCCAGGTTCCCGCACAAGGCAAACAACCCGCCTACGAAAAGACCGTGCGCCTCACACGTGCCCATTTGGAAGAGGACGCGGGTAAATCCGTTCACGGCGAATCGCAAGGCGTGACGGGTGTGGATTTGAATCGCGCTGGCACGCCGCTGCTGGAGATCGTGTCCGAGCCGGACATGAGCTGTGCCGCCGAGGCGGTGGCCTACGCCAAGGCGCTGCACACACTGGTGCAGTGGATCGGCATCTGCGATGGCAACATGCAGGAAGGTTCTTTCCGTTGCGACGTGAACGTGTCGGTACGCAAACCCGGCCAACCGTTGGGCACGCGCCGCGAGATCAAGAACCTGAACTCGTTCAAGTTCATGCAGCAGGCCATCGACTACGAAGTGCAATGGCAGGTCGATACCATCGAGAACGGCGGCAGTGTGCAGCAGGCCACCATCCTGTTCAATCCTGACACGGGTGAAACGCGCGCGATGCGCAGCAAGGAAGATGCGCACGACTACCGCTACTTCCCGGACCCCGACCTGCTGCCGCTGGAGATCTCGCCGGAGTGGATCGAGGAGGTGCGTGCCACGCTGCCTGAACTACCGCAGTCCAAGCAGGCGCGTTATGTGAACGACCTGGGCTTGTCCGCATATGACGCAAGTCTGCTCACCGCATCGCGCGAGATGGCAAACTATTTCGATGCTTGCGTTGCAACGACTGGTTCTTCAAATGCCAAGCTCTGTGCCAACTGGCTCAACGGTGAAGTAAGTGCGCAACTGAACCGCGACGGCCTGGGCATGGCGCAATGCCCGATCAGCGCACAACAACTGGGCAGCATGCTGGCGCGTATTGTGGACGGCACCATCTCCAACTCCGGCGCCAAGGAAGTGTTCCGTACCCTGTGGGCAGAAGGCGGCGAAGCGGATGCGATCATTGAGGCCAAGGGTCTGAAGCAAGTGTCGGACGCGGGCGCGATCGAGAAGATCGTGGACGAGATCATGGCGGCGAACGCTGACAAGGTGAGCGAGTATCGTTCCGGCAAGGACAAACTGTTCGGCTTCTTTGTCGGTCTCGCCATGAAGGCCAGCAAGGGCCAGGCCAACCCGGCACAACTGAACGAGGTACTGAAACAGAAGCTCGCCGGCTGATCGCCGCCATACCGGCACAGACTGGCATCCGGCAAGATCAGCAGGCCGCGGAGCAGGCAAAGCCCACGGCATTGTCCGCTACGCGGGATATGTTCTTTATCTGGATTCCGGCCTTCACCGGAATGACGGGGGTAGATATGAAGCAAATGCTCACATCATTCTTATTGGCGCTGCTCCTGCTCCCACTGTCCACCCCACTTTTCGCCAGCGAGCCGCCTCCGCTGATGCTGGCGAACATCTATCGCGACGAAATCCCGCTGGCCGCATACCGGGTCAGCGAAAAACTCGATGGCATGCGCGGTTATTGGGATGGTCATCAGCTATTCTCGCGCGGCGGCGAGATCATTCATGCGCCGCAATGGTTCACCGCCGGCTGGCCGAATATGCCGCTGGACGGCGAGTTATGGATCGCGCGCGGGCTATTCGCACAGACGGTCTCCATCGTCCGCATGCAGACGCCCGACGATGCGGAGTGGCGCCGGATACATTTCATGGTGTTCGATCTGCCGGACCATCCCGGGACATTCGACGAGCGCGATGCGGCACTGCAACAGATCATCGCGCGCGTCGGTCAGTCATGGCTGCAGCATGTGGCGCAGTTCCTGGTGAGTGATCGAAACCAACTGCAAGCGATGCTGGATCGCATCGTCAGGCAGGGCGGCGAAGGATTGATGCTGCATCGCGGCGCGGCGCGCTACCGCGCCGAACGCAACGACGACCTGCTCAAGCTCAAGCCGTTTCTTGATGCCGACGCCAAGGTCGTGGCGCATCTGCCGGGCAAGGGAAAGTACGCGGGAATGCTGGGCGCGCTGGAAGTTGAAACTCCCGAGGGTCTGCGCTTCCGTTTGGGAAGCGGATTTTCCGATGCGGACCGGCGGACACCGCCCGCGCT
>JAVHSB010000219.1:0-2146 GCA_036171955.1 Sideroxydans sp. | reverse complement strand
AATTGCTTGGGCGTTTCGTGTTGCATGTGGAGGGCGCGACGAGCCATGTCGTGCATCAGGGACGCTTGCACGGGGGCGAGCGGGCGGCGCAAGGTTGGCGGGTGTTGTTCGCCGAGGCATTGTTGAAGTGGGATGAAGAAGGGAAGCGTGATGAATAATCGGGTGGGTTTGTTGGCGGCAATGGCGTTGTTCGTCGCATTACACGGCGGAGTGGCATTAGCAGGTGAGGTCGGCACGATGTCCAAAGCGGACGACTTGAAGGTCGAGCCTTTCCGCGATGCGAAAGCGGTGAAGAAACTCGCGGCGGGCGAGAAGCTCGTCATCGTCGCCAGACAGGGCGGATGGTACAAGGTGAAGTCTGGCAAGGCGGCGGGGTGGGTGCACATGTTGAGTGTGCGCAAAGGCGATGCGAAGAAGGCGAGCGGCAGCGGCTCCGGATTGCTGGCGCTGGCGTCCGGTCGTGCGGGGACGGGCAAGGTCGTCGCAACCACGGGTGTGCGCGGCTTGAATGAAGAGGAACTGAAAGCGGCGACTTTCAACGAGGCCGAATTGCAACGCGCGGAAGCCAACGCTTCGAGCAAGGCGGATGCGGCGACATTTGCCAGACAGGGCAAACTGGCCGCACGTCCGTTCGATTATTTGCCGGCGAAGTGAGGACGACATGAGAGAGATTGCAAGCGTGGTGGTTTTGTCCGTTTTGTGCGTGGCATCGTTCGCGGCCGGCGCATTCGATCTGGGTGAATTGAAGAGTCAGCTCGATAGCGCCAAAGCCGCCCTTCCGCCAATCGATCCCAAGCTCACCCGGGCGGCGGAGGCGGTGAAGGAACTCAAGGGTCCGAGCGAGGAAGAAGAGGTCGCCATCGGCAGGCAGATCGCGGGCAATCTGCTGGGCGCCGCGCCGCTGGTGAGGGATGACAAGCTGCAAAAATATGTGAACCGTGTCGGTCGCTGGGTGGCGACGCAGAGCGAGCGTCCCGATCTGGTTTGGCATTTCGGCGTGATTCAGTCCGATGACGTGAATGCGTTTGCCGCGCCGGGCGGCTACATCTTCGTCACGCTCGGCCTGTACCGCCTGTTGCAGAACGAGGCTGACCTGGCGGGGGTGCTGGGGCACGAGGTCGGCCACGTCATCCGCAAGCACCACCTGAAGATATTGCAGCAGAGCCGGCTGGTGGACGCGGGGGGCAAGGCGCTGTCGCAACAGGTCGGCGGCAATGACAAGGTGCAGCAGTTCATCGGCAGCGGCGCGGAGATCGTTGCGCGCGGACTGGACAAGGATGCGGAGTTCGAGGCGGACCGCATCGGCGTGGTGCTGGCGACGCGCGCGGGTTATGACGCCTACGGCCTGCCCGGGGTGTTGCAGCAGATCGGACACATTTCAAATGACGCGGACAGTGTTGCCTTGCTGTTCAAAACCCATCCATTGCCGGACGATCGACTGGATAAACTTGGCAATGCGATGGGCGACCGCTTTGACCGCGTCAGGGGGCAGACGCTGGAGAAACGTTTCTATCGTTTGAAGAATTAAGCTCTTCATCCACGCGGTGCAGGTTATGGCGTGCTTTGTCGAGCCGCGGATCGAGTTGCAGCGCCGTGATGAATTCGCGGCGCGCTTCCTCGTATCGTTGAACAGTGAGATAGGCATATCCAAGATTGTTGTGCACGCGCGCCTTGTGCGGCGACTGTTCCACCGTCGCTTGCCACAGGGTGATCTCGCTGCGATAGTCGAGGTTCCTTGATACGGTGAGCGCGCCCAGCGTAAGCAGGAGCGCCGCAGCGGCAAGCCGCAGTGTTTTGCCGTTCAGCCATAAAGTCAGCTCGATGCTCAAGGCCAGCAGCAGCGGCCATCCTGCCAGGTACATCTGCCGGTCATTGGCGATATCGAGACGCGGCAGGAACAGGTAGAGCGGGATCAGGTGCAATATCGCCCAGGCCAGCGCGAAGCTGATCCAGGGGCGTTTGCGCCAATACGACAGGATCAGGATGAGCGTTCCCGCAATGGTCAACAGCGGCCAGAGTGCGCCGGAAAAATTCTTCTGCAGCATCAGGTCCGGATCGATGTTCAACCATAATGGCAGCGCCCACTGCCGCATCAGATAATCGAAAGCGGCGAGCTGGGTTGCTGTGTTGCCTTGCAGGCTGTTCA
>JAVHSB010000218.1:0-10749 GCA_036171955.1 Sideroxydans sp. | reverse complement strand
CCGCCCTGCGTCGCAGTTGCCGGAAGCGAACCCTTGGGCATCGTGTGCAGCGCGCTGACCTGCCCGGCGGCCACGCCCGCGACCAGCCAGGTATCGTTCACTTCGACCAATACGATGCGCTCGCGCTGGCCGACCGCGACGCTGGCGATGACTTTCAGCGGATTTCCCTGGTCTGGCTGCGGCAGGTTGATGCGCTTCAGCAGCCAGGCCACCGCCAACACGGCGGCGAGCACCAGCAGCAGGCTGACGACCACCTGCACCACGCTGCCGGCGGTGACTGGTGCCGGTGGCGGAATGTAGGGTGTACGTGCGACATCGACCGCGCGGGCGAGCGGGGAGAAGAATCCTGCCGCGAGGGCAGCCACAAGGCGCGGATGCATGGTCGGCGTTGCGGCTATTTGTTGATGCGGCGCAGGCGTTCCGACGGCGTGATGATGTCCGTCAACCGGATGCCAAGCTTGTCGTTCACCACCACCACTTCGCCCTGCGCGATCAGGAAGCCGTTGATCAGCACATCCAGCGGCTCGCCCGCCATGCCGGCCAGCTCGACCACCGAACCCTGCGCCAGTTGCAGCAGGTTCTTGATCGGCATCTTGGTGCGGCCAAGTTCGACCGTGAGCTGCACCGGGATGTCGAGGATCATGTCCAGGTCGTTGTGCGCGGTGGCGCCGCCCTCTCCGGTGAACTGCTCGAAGGCGTGCGCCTGCGGCGTTGCCGGCTCGGCCGCGGTCTGTTCTGCCATCGCCGCGCCCCAGTCGTCGGCGCTGATGGCTTCCTGCTCGGTGGTTTCTTCAGCCATTCTTTCCTCCATTCAGAGATTCAGTCGTGTCGGGCGACACCATCTTTTCGACCTTCAGCGCGTAATGCGTGTTGGATACGCCGTATTTGCATTCCATCACCGGGACGTTGTCGACCATCACGCTGATGCTTTCGGCGACTTCGAGCGGAATGACCTCGTCAACTTTCATCCGCAGCACATGATCCACGGTGGTGGAGGCATGCCCGAGCACGGCGGTGAGTTCGATCTCGGCCGACTGGATCTGCCGCGACAGCATGTGCAGCCAGCGTTTGTCGGCGATGACGTGATCCCCCTGCATGGTGCTGTAGAGCAGTTCGCGCAAGGGCTCGATCATCGCGTAGGGCATGCAGATATGGATTGAGCCGCCGACCCCGGAGAATTCCACCTCGAAGGTGGTCACGATGACGACCTCGTTCGGCGTGGCGATGTTGGCGAATTGCGGATTGACCTCCGAGCGCTGGAATTCGAAATCCAGCTTTTGCACTGCTTCCCACGATTTCGTATAGGAACCGAACACCACCTCCAGCAGTTTCTGGATGATGCGGTGTTCGGTCTGGGTGAATTCTCGGCCCTCGACCCGGGTGTGGAAGCGGCCATCCCCGCCGAACAGACTGTCCACCACCATGAACACCAGGTTGGGGTCGAAGATGAACAGCGCAGTGCCGCGCAACGGCTTGACCTGCACCAGGTTGAGGTTGGCCGGCACCGGCAGGTTACGGATGAACTCGGAGAACTTCATCACCTTCACCGGCCCGACCGACACCTCCGAACTGCGGTGGATGAAGTTGTACAGCGCGATGCGGAACAGGCGCGCAAAGCGCTCGTTGATGATCTCCATGGTGGGCATGCGCCCACGCACGATGCGTTCCTGCGTCGCCATGTTGTAGGGGCGAACGGCCTTGTCGTCGTTCGCTTCCTTGACTTCCTCGGTTTCGCCGCTGACACCGCGCAGCAGCGAGTCAACTTCGTCTTGGGACAGGAAATCGCTCATGGCGGCAGGAGACTCCTACTGGATGATGAAATCGGTGAACAGGACATCCACGACGCCGTCCTGTTTAGCACTGCCAGCGACCGTGTGTCCGCCATCATGCACATCGCTTGCCGCCGCTGTCGCCGCAGCGGGCGCGACGCCGAGAATGGCATCCACTTCAACCATCACCTGTTGCACCAGTTGCTGCTTGCCGGCGGTGCTGACCAGTTCGGACGGTTTTTTGCCCGACAACAAGAGCAGCAGTTTGCTGCGGATCTCCGGCATCGCCGTCTTGATCTCTTCTTCCAGTTTCGGGTCGAGGACTTTCAGCGTGATGCCGACCTGGAGATAACGGTCGCCCTCTTCCTGTTGCAGGTTGACGGTGAATTTTTCACCCAGCGGAACGTACTTGGCTTGCCGCACCGGTTCGTGTTTGGCTTCCTCGACATGCTCGGTGGCCGGGGCGCTGCCCTTGGTGAAATACCATCCCGCGCCGCCCGCGATGACGACGACCAGCAGGGCGATGACGATGATCAGCATCTTGTGGCTCTTGGCCGGAGTAGCCGCTGCTGCATCTGCGGGGGCTGCTTTGGGAGTGGGTTTTGCCATGGTTCATTTCCTTTTCTGATGGGTTAAGTATGGCGCGAGAGCCGGGCCATCCATCAGCGGAAAAGGCGGGGAAACCAGCCCCAATTCGGAAATCAGGCGAAGGTGTCAACCATGCCGTCATGCTGCACGATGCGGGTGGTATGGCTTGCTCCCGCACTGCCGACGGTTTCCGCGTGCCGGATGTCGAAACCCGCTGCTGACGGGTTGCCGGACTCGCTGTGCTGCTCACGCTGGGACTGGTCACTGACCGTGGCACCGCCCAGCATGATCCCGTTATCGGCAAAGATTTCCCGAAGTTTAGGCAAAGATTGTTCGATCGCCTCGCGCACGACGGCATGCGGCGAAGTGAAAAGCGCGGTCGCCTGATCGCCGTTCAGTTTGAGCGTGATGTCGAGCGGCCCCAGTTGCGGCGGATTCAGGTGCAGCTCGGCACGCTGTTGGTTTTGTGTGGCGAGCCAGGTGATCTTCTGGCTGAAGTCGTCCGCCCATTGCCGATGGTCGATGGGCGTTGCGATTGCAGTCTGCATGGGGGGCGCGGCGGGCGTGGTGGCGGCAAGCTGCAATGCCACGGGGTTTGCCGGCTGCGCTGCCGCGCCGATTCCCGTCAAATCAGGACTCTGCGCCACCGGTGTATCCGCACTGCGGCTACCACCAGCCTGCAGGGCGGCCGCTGCCATTGCCGCGCTGGTGAATGCCGGTGCAGACGGCTCCGTGCGCGCCGGTTTCGATGGTTCATCCATTGCCAGAGGCCTGGCGCTGGCGCCGGTCGCCCGTAGCGGTGCGCTGTCCGCATCCGGCGCTGTTGTGCCGCTGTCCGCCACCGGCTGCACGGGAATTTCGCCGAACATCCGGGGCAAAGTCGCCAGCAAGTCCGGAGCAGTCTGGCTTGCAGTGGGATCGCCGGCAGGCAGCGCCGCATCGTCTGCGACATCGATCACCTTCCTCAGGCTTGATTTCAGTGCGTCTGTCCGGGTTTGCGTCGGCCCTTTCAGGTTTTCCTGGCTGGCGTTTGCCGCGTTCTGTTCGCCTAGTTGCTTCGCCAGCACCTGGCCGAAAGGTTGGCTGTCGGCGGCGGGACTGGTGTTATCGCGTGCGGCAGGGGAATTGCCGCTGGCGGGTTTGCCCTGGGCGGTAGCCGAAAAAACTGGTAGCTGGTTCATGGTGAATTCCTTTATTTTTCGCTGCCCTTGTGGGTAGCTTGCAGCGCGGCATAGCGCCCGCTTTGCTCGTCCTGCACGCGCCGCTCCGATTGGGCTTCGCGTTTGTGTTCGGAATCGACATGGCGCTGCGCCAGCGTGTCGAACGACTTCATCTTGCGCGTGGTGTCGAGCAGTTCGTGCTGCCCTTTCTGCACCGAACGGTGGGCCTTGTCGATCTCCTCTTGCTGCTGGCGGATCGCCTGGTCGAGGCGTTCGATGAAGCTCTGGAAATTGCGCATGTCCGCGGGCGACATGCCATTGCGGGCCGCCTCTTCGAACTGCATCTGATAGTCGCGCCGGTATTGCTGCAACGCGGCCAGCCTCGATTGCGCGGTCTGTTCCTGATGATTGAGTTTGCCGAGCTTGCGCGTGGCCGAATCATTCTTCTGATGGGCCAGATTGAGCAGGGTGTCGAGCGGGAAGGGCTTGGTCATACGCTGCTTTCGGTGTCGGATTCAAACAGGGCTGAGAACTTGTTCTGGCCCGCGCCGAAGAGCTCGCTCTCGTACATGCCCTGGCGCAGGAATTGTTCTTGGGCAGGATAGCGCGCAATCGCCTCGTCCAGCAACGGGTCGCTGCCGGGAACGTAGGCGCCCACGCTGACCAGGTCGTGATTGCGCTGATAGTGCGCATACAGCTGTTTGAAACGCTGCACCTTGGCGTAATGCGGGGCGCTGACCAGGTGGTTCATCGCGCGGCTGATCGAGGCTTCGATATCGATGGCAGGGTAGTGTCCCGCATCGGCCAGACGCCGCGACAGCACGATATGCCCGTCGAGGATGGCGCGCGCGCTGTCCGCAATCGGATCCTGCTGGTCGTCGCCCTCGGTCAATACGGTGTAGAACGCGGTGATCGAACCGCCGCCTTCCGGGCCGTTGCCGGCGCGTTCCACCAGTTGCGGCAGTTTGGCAAACACCGACGGCGGATAACCCTTGGTCGCCGGCGGCTCGCCGATGGCCAAGGCGATCTCGCGCTGCGCCATGGCATAGCGGGTGAGCGAATCCATGATGAGCAGCACGTTCTTGCCCTGGTCGCGGAAATATTCGGCGATGGTGGTGGCGTAAGCTGCACCCTGCATGCGCATCAGCGGGCTGGTGTCGGCGGGTGCGGCAACCACCACCGAACGCGCCATGCCTTCCCGGCCCAGGATGTCGGTGATGAATTCCTTGACCTCGCGGCCGCGTTCGCCGATCAGTCCCACCACGATCACATCGGCGCCTGTATAGCGCGCCATCATGCCGAGCAGCACGCTCTTGCCCACGCCGGAACCGGCGAACAGGCCCATGCGCTGGCCGCGGCCGACGGTGAGCAGCGTGTTGATTGCGCGCACGCCGACATCCAGCGCGTCCTTGATCGCCGCGCGATCGAGCGGGTTGATCGGTCGGCTTTGTAGCGCCGCACTCTTGCCTTCAGCCAGCGCGCCGAGTTGGTCCAGCGGGCGGCCCGCGCCGTCCAGCACGCGTCCCAGCAGGTGTTCGCCCACCGGCAGATGCCGCGCCAGATCGGCCGTGCGCCGCCGTAGCGCGGCGGGCTGGCCAACCGTGATCGGTGCGCGCGGCTGCTCCGCAGGCACCACGCGCGCGCCGGGCATCAGTCCATGCACATCGTTTTCCGGCATCAGGAACAGACGGTCGCCGGCGAAGCCGACCACTTCGGCTTCGATGCGGTTTTGCGGCAGTTCGATCCAGCACGTGCTGCCGACCGCCATGCGCAGACCGACGGCTTCCATCACCAGGCCGGTGACCTTGGTCAGCCGTCCGCTCACCTGGAGCGGCGTGCTTTGCAGCACTGCCTCGCGGTTGTTGTGCAAGGCGGCCTGCCAGTGTTCAGTTAGCGCCGACATCGTTCGCCTCCGCTTCATCGCGCAGCAGCCATGGTGCATCCTGTCCCATGGCCGCGGTGACGCGTTGCCAGCGTGCCGCGAGCGTGGCATCGACCGCGCTGTTGGCGGTTTCCAGACGCGCGCTGCCGCGTTCCAAGGCTGCATCCTCCAGGATCTTCCAGCCCGAGTGCGCCAGTTGCTCCCCCATCTGTTCGCGCACCAGCGCGGCATCCTGCGGATGCAGAATCAGGTGTGCCGCCTGGTTGAACAGCGGCAAGGTGCCGATCGCGGCACGGACCAGTTCCAGGATCAGCTCGGGCTTGACCTTGAGAGACTGCTGGATGACTTGGCGTGCGATATCCAGCGCCAGTCCGGTGAGTTCCTGCACCACCTGTTCATCCATTTTGTTTTGCAACTGCACGGACAAAGCTTCCAAACGCTGGACGGCTTGTTGCGCCTGTTGCATGCCTTCGGCATGGCCGCGCTGGCGGCCCTCGGCATAGCCGGCCTGGTATCCCTCGTCGTGCACCTGCTTCTCCATCTGTTCCAGTTCCAGCGCGGTCGGCAGCTCGATGCGTTCGCGTGCGGTATTGAAGGCCGGGAATTCCCAGCGTTGCCAGGCGGTGAGTTTTTCCGGCGCGGGATCAGACATAGGCATCCTCTCCCTTGCCGCCGAGCACGATCTGCCCTTCGTCCGACAGGCGGCGGACAACCTTCAGAATTTCCTTCTGCTCCGCTTCCACTTCGCTCAGTTTCACCGGGCCTTTCGCCTCCAGATCCTCGCGCAGCATTTCGGCGGCGCGCTGCGACATGTTCTTGAACACCTTCTCGCGCATCTCTTCGCTGGCGCCCTTGAGCGCCACGATCAGCGATTCGGACTGCACTTCGCGCAGCACCAGCTGGATGCCGCGGTCGTCCACGGCCAGGATGTCCTCGAACACGAACATCTCGTCCATGATCTTTTGCGCCAGTTCCGGATCCTGGGTGCGCACCGATTCGATGATTGCCTCCTGCGAGCTGCCGATGTAATTGAGGATCTCGGCCGCGGTCTTGATCCCGCCGCGGATGCTCTTCTTCGCCACGGCATTGCCCGCCAGCAGTTTGGTCAGCACGTCGTTCAGCTCGTGCAGGGCGGTCGGTTGCACGCTATCCAGCGTGGCGATGCGTAACAGCACGTCGTTGCGCAAACGCTCGGTCAATTTCGACAGCACGGCGGAAGCCTGATCCGGCTCCAGATGCACCAGGATGGTGGCGACGATCTGCGGATGTTCGTTGGCGACCAGCTCGGCGATCAGGCCGGCATCCATCCATTTCAGGCTTTCGATGCCGCTGGTGTCGCTGTTGTGCAGGATGCGGTCGAGCAGGCCGGCGGCCTTGTCATCGCCCAGCGCCTTCTTCAGCATGTTGCGGATGTACTCGTCCGAATCCATGCCGATGGTGGTCTTTTCGGCGGCCAGCACATGAAATTCGTCGAATACCTCGGCGATCTGGTCGCGCGTGAGATTCTTCAGCGCGACCATCGCGCTGCTGATCTTTTGCACCTCCTTGGGTTCGAGGTATTTCATCACCTCGGCGGCCTCGTCCTCGCCCAGCGTCATGAGCAGAATGGCGCTCTTGTTGATGCCGATGTCACTCATCCTTGTTCACCCATTCCTTGACCACGGTGGCGACGATCTTGGGGTCGTCCTTGGCCAGTTGTTTGGCGACTTGCAGATTGTCCGCATACGCATTGCGCGGCCGGGACTGTCCGCCCTGTTCCGAACCGGCTTCGCCGCCGGGCAATAAACTACCTTCAAGGCTCATGGCGCCTCCTTCCTCCGGCATGGGGGGTGGCTCGAAGGCGCGCCGGAATGCCGGCCGGATGATGCCGAGCAACAGATACAGCACGCCGCCGCCGATCAGAACGTATTTCAGGAGTTCCTTCGCCAGCGCGATCATTTCCGGTTGCTGCCAGAGCGGCATATCAACCACGACTTCCTGGGTTTGGTTGAACGCGCTGTTGAGCAGATTGAGGCTGTCGCCGCGTTGCGCCTCGAAGCCCACCGCTTCCTTGATGAGCGAGGCGATCTGGTTCTTCTCGTCCTCGCTGTAGGGCGTCGAGACCGGCTTGCCATCGGCATCCGGCACGCTGCGGTTATTCAGCACCACCGCCACCGACAGCCGCTTGATGTCGCCGCTGGGCAAGCGGGTATGCTGGATGGTGCGGTCCACCTCGAAGTTGGTGCGCTGATCCTTCTGCGATTTCTCGTTGCCAGTGCCGGCGCCGGTTGCCGGCAATGCTGAGGCCGGCGCAACGATGGGTGCGGTGGCGGGCACCGGTGGCTGGTTGGAAAGAGCGCCCGGCACGCCGCCGGTCGTATTTGCACCGTCGCGCGATTCGGAGCTTTGCATGCTGCGCACGGCCGCCGCATTCGGCGGCTGGTTGGGCCCGTAGTTCTCCGAGGTCTTTTCGACCAGGGTGAAATCGAGGCTGGCCGTGACCTGGGCGCGCACATTCTGCGCACCGGTGATCGGCGTCAGGATGTCCATGATGCGCTTGACGTAGTCCTGCTCGATCTGGCGCACATATTTCAATTGCGTGGCATCCAGCATCTCGCGATTGCCGTCGCGCGCGGCGGAAAGCAGGGTGCCGGTCTGGTCCACCACGGTCACGTTCTGCGGCGGCATGTCGGGCACACTGCTCGAGATCAGATGCACGATGGCGTTGACCTGGCCTTCATCCAGCGTGCGTCCGGCATACAGCGCCAGCACCACGGACGCGCCGGGCTTCTGTTTTTCCTTGATGAACACGGTCGGCTTGGGGATGGCCAGATGCACGCGCGCGTTTGCCACGGCCGCCAGCGACTGCACCGAGCGCGCCAGCTCGCCTTCCAGCGCGCGCTGGTAGTTGATCTGCTCCAGGAACTGGCTGGTGCCGAACTTCTGGTTTTCCATCAGTTCGAAACCCGCCGTGCCGCCCTTGGGTATGCCCTGTGCGGCCATTTTCAGACGCACTTCGTGCACCCGGTCGGCCGGCACCATCAGGGCGCCGCCGCCCTCGGCGAACTTGTACGGGATGTTCTGTTGTTGCAGCGCCTCGATCACGGCGCCACCGTCGCGTTCAGCCAGATTTGCGTACAGCACGCGGTAGTCCGGCGTTTGCCCCCACAGCCAGAGCCCGGCCAGCAGCGCGACGGTGGTCGCGACAGCCACGATCATTCCCAGCTTCTGCTGATTGGGGATGCCGATCAACAATTGCGCCATGCTCGGATTGCTGTTGATGCTGTGCGTTTCAGCCATATCGTTCACCCGGAAAGTCCCTGCTTCATTTCTTCACGCTGCGGATTATCGGCCGCCAGATCAAGTCCGGTCTGCGGAAAAGCGCTGGAATTCCCGTGCTATTCGCGGCAAAGGCCTCGCGCCCGCACTGCTATCGTGCCGCCGTGAAAAGTCCAAAGGCGCTTCGCGGTGCCGCAACGGAGGTGGGACATGGGTATGGATAGTGTTTCCGGAGTTGACAGTCTGCTGGCGCAGATGCGCGCCGCAGTGGCAGTGGCGCAGGGCCCGTCCGGCACGCAGGCGGCATCGGCGAGCGGCGGGGTCGATTTCGCCAACGTGCTGAAATCCTCGCTCGATGGCGTCAATCGCACGCAGCGCGAGGCGGAAGCCATGCAGCAGGCATTCGTCCTCGGCGACGACAAAGTGAGCCTGAGCGACACCATGATCGCGATGCAGAAAGCCAACATCTCGTTCCAGACGGCGGTTCAGGTGCGCAACAAGATGGTCGCGGCGTACAACGACATCATGAACATGCAGGTGTGAAAATCCGCTGCGCGGTTTTCTGAAAAATAAACCGCCCCAAAGATTTTGTCTGGTGGAATGTAGGTCGGACTTCAGTCCGACAACGATTCCTTGTCGGGTTAAAACCCGACCTATATTGTGGGTCGGACTTCAGTCCGACTGTGATCGACAATAATCCGCCCAGTTGTTCGGCGTCTCGAACAGGCGCACCCGCACCAGGCGCAAGTGATTGCCGAAGGTGTCGCGGTAGGCATCGTGCAGCAAGTCGAACGCGACCCTGGCCAGATTCTCGGCAGTCGGCACCACTTCCAGCACCACGGTCTTGTGTTGCGGGATCGTTTGCAGGAAATCCAGCACCATCTTGTCCTTGCGATAGACCAGGAATGCATGGTCCCAAGCGTCCACCACGATTTCCTTTGCGATGCGTTTCACATCCGAGAAGTCCATCAGCATGCCCTGTTCCGGCGCGCCCTCGGTGGTGACGACATCGCCCGCGAGGGTGATCTCGATGGCATAACGGTGGCCGTGCAGATGTCGGCACTGGCTGTTGTGGTTGGGGATGCGGTGACCGGCATCGAATTCCAGGCGGCGGGTGATCTGCATGGTTGTATGGTCTAGAAAGTGGCGCGAAATTTTCAGGAAAACGTTTTAGCCACAGAGAACACAGAGGTCACAGAGGAAACTGGCGATTGAAACGAAAGTCGCGCTTTACAGTTCAATCGCTGAAACGGCGTTGTTATGCCGACCTTTTTGTGTTCTCTGTGAACTCTGTGGCTGGAAAGATTGGGTTCGATTATAACTTGAACGCCCGCACTGCATCCTTGAAAGCGGATAACCCTCCCTGTTTGCTCTCGTCGCTGTAGCGTAATGAGGTATAGCGCGCGGCGATGTCGTTGATGTCGTCACCCAGCTCGGGGCGGGCTGCGGCGACGCGTGCGGCGTAGTCCTGCGGCCCTTCGTGTGGCGCGCGCGGCAGACCGGCCTTTTCCAGTTTGCGGCAGAGCCTGAGCCATGCTGCCTGCACCGGATCGCGCTGGCGCACGACGAGTCGCCGCAACAACAGCAGTGTGAACACGCCGACCAGTGTGAAGATGCCGGCCATCATGTTCAGCGCCATTTTCTGCCAGGTGATGTCTTCCATACCGAGGCGGGTGAGGAAGGCGAATTGCGTCTCGGGGTTGTAACCCAGCACCCACTGGTTCCACTGGTTGGCGAGCGCATCCCAGTTGAAGCGCAGGTCGCGCAGCCATTGCGGCGGGTTGCGCGCCATGAACGGCAGCACGGCGGGATTGGACACGGCGGCGGACAGGCCGCTTTCGATACGGGCGGGGGCGATGACGGCGGTGGGGTCGTAGCGCACCCAGCCGCGGCCGGGCAACCACGCTTCGGCCCAGGCATGCGCGTCCGACTGGCGCAGGATGTAATACCCGCCCAGCGCGTTGTATTCGCTGCCCTGATAGCCGGTCACCACGCGCGCCGGGATGCCGGCGGCGCGCAGCAGGAATACGAACGAGCCGGCATAGTGTTCGCAGAAACCCTGCCGGGTGCGAAACAGGAATTCATCCACACT
>JAVHSB010000217.1:0-2165 GCA_036171955.1 Sideroxydans sp. | reverse complement strand
ATCCGGCCATCATTCCGCGCGCGGTGCTGCCCATCCAGCGCATGCTGGATTTTGCCCGGCAGATCAAGTTGCCGACGCGCGGCATCGGCAACGCCTGACGCCTTCATGCTGAAAGTCGCCACCTACAACATCCACAAGGGATTCTCTCCGCTCAACCGGCGCGTGGTTCTGCACGAGTTGCGCGAGCGGTTGCGCGAGATGAACGCGGACATCGTATTTTTGCAGGAAGTGCAGGGCGAGCACGCGCATCACGCGCAACAGCACGAGGATTATCCCGATATGCCGCAGCATGAGTTTCTGGCCGATCCGTTCTGGCAGCATCACGTCTACGGCATGAACTCGGTGTACGAAGCGGGGCATCACGGCAATGCCATCCTCAGCCGTTTTCCCATTGTTCTTGCGCACAATACGGACGTGTCCGCGCACCGTTTCGAGCAGCGCGGGCTGCTGCATAGCGAGATCGACATCGAAGGGCGGCGCGTGCACTGCCTGTGCACCCATTTTGGCCTGTTCGCCCGCGGGCGCCGCGCGCAATTGCAGGCGCTGATCGAGTATGCGCAGCAGGCGATACCCGCCAGCGCGCCGTTGCTGATTGCCGGCGACTTCAACGACTGGCGCGGCCAGTTGAGCGCGGGGCTGGACGCCGCACTGGGTGTGCAGGATGTGTTCTGCCTGCAACATGGCAAACCCGCGCGCAGTTTTCCCGCCGCCCTGCCGCTGCTAAAACTCGACCGCATCTACATGCGCGGCTTCGATCTGATGCAGTGCGAGGTCAGCGGCGGGCGCCGCATGTCCGATCATGCGGCGCTGCTGGCGCAACTGAAAAAAAGATGAAAGACACTTTTCGCGTCGCCGGACACCAGATCACCCTGTTGCAGAACGGCGCGCGCTATTTTCCGCAACTGTGCGCCGACATCGATGCCGCGCAGCATTCGGTGCACATCGAAACCTACATTTTTGCCGCGGACGAGACCGGACGCATGGTGATGCTGGCGCTGCAGCGCGCGGCGCAGCGCCAGATTGCGGTGCGGCTGGTGCTGGACGGCTTCGGTTCTGCGGCCCTGCCGCAGGAATGGATAGACGACATGCGTCGGGCGGGAATCGAGCTGGAATGGTTCCGGCGCGAAGGCGGGCTGTTCCGCCTGCGCCGCTACCGTCTGCGCCGCCTGCACCGCAAGCTGGCGGTGATCGATGGCGGCATCGCCTACGTCGGCGGCATCAACATCATCAACGACATTCCGGAAGGCGCCGACATCGATATGCCGCGCCTCGATTTCGCGGTGCGGGTGCAGGGGCGCGTGGCGCACGAAGTGCAGGACGCGATGAAGCGCCTGTGGTACAGCATCCGCTGGGTGACGCTGAAAAAACGCATCGGTTTCTGGCGCGCCCGCATCGCCGATCCGGATAGAACCAATCCGCGTTCGGCGCTCTCCCTGCTCCTCCGCGACAACCTGCGCCACCGGCGCGACATCGAGCATGCGTATCTGGAAGCGATCAACCATGCCGAACGCGAGATCGTGCTGGCACACGCGTATTTTCTGCCCGGCTTCGCCCTGCGCCGCGCCTTGCGCCAGGCCGCACAGCGCGGGGTGCGCGTGGTGCTGCTGTTGCAGGGCAGGGTGGAATACCGCCTGCAACACTACGCCACGCAGGCGCTGTACGGGCAATTGCTGCGTGCCGGTGTGGAAATCCACGAATACCGCGCCAGCTACCTGCACGCCAAGGTCGCCGTGGTGGACGCGCAGTGGGCGACCGTGGGCTCCTCCAACCTCGACCCGTTCAGCCTGATGCTGGCGCGCGAAGCCAATCTGGTCGTGCGCGACGCACCCTTCGCGCGCGACCTGCGCAAACAACTGTGGCGCGCGATCAATGCCGATGCGCGGCAGGTGACGCAGTCGAACCGCCCGCTGCTGCTTTCGCTGTTCTCCCATTTGAGCTACGGCGTCATTCGCCTGCTGCTCGGACTGCTGCTGCATCAGCGCTATTGACCGGGTTAAATGGTACGGTTCCGCGTACTCGCCGCCCCCTGTTCTTGTCGACAAAAAAACCACAATCCTGAAATGGGCTGATATTATCCCGCGCTCCAAAAATGGGTCATTCCCCAAAATGATGCGCGAGGCTACATGGCTTATTTCTTCGGTCTGATAAAACAAATCTCGCTGGGG
>JAVHSB010000216.1:0-2190 GCA_036171955.1 Sideroxydans sp. | reverse complement strand
CCTATTACGGCAAGGGCTACCAGGACGTGCAGAACCGCGTGCCGAAGATCACCAATACCTGCGATGAACTGGGCTGGAAGCCGACCACCAACATGGCTGACACCCTGCGCAAGATATTCGACTCCTATCGCGGCCATGTAGCTGAAGCACGCGGACTGGTCGATTAACATCAGGATTTGGGATTGAGGAGTGAGGAGTGAGTGAATGGCGGAGCCGCTGTCCCGCTCAATCCTCAATCCATATTCCTCAATCCTTTTTCCTTAATCCCGATGAAGCAGCTCGCCCTCAAGATCGACGTCGATACCTACCGTGGTACGCGCGAAGGCGTGCCGCGCCTGGTCGATGCGTTACAACGTCATCAGGCGCAAGCAACCTTCTTCTTTTCGCTTGGGCCCGATCACACCGGCCGCGCCATCAAGCGCGTGTTCCGTCCAGGTTTCCTGAACAAGGTCTCGCGCACTTCCGTGCTCGAGCATTACGGCCTCAAGACCTTGCTGTACGGCACCCTGCTGCCCGGACCGGACATCGGCCGCAAATGCGCGGACATCCTGCGGTCTGTGCGCGATGCTGGATTCGAGACCGGCATCCATTGCTACGACCACATCCGCTGGCAGGACCACGTGGCGGGCAAGGACGAGGCATGGACGCGGCGCGAGCTGCAACGGGCGGTGGATCGCTACACCGGGATTTTCGGCGAGCCGCCCAGATCGCACGCCGCCGCCGGTTGGCAGACCAATCGCCATGCCCTGCGCCAGACCCAGCATCTGGGTTTCGACTACAGCTCCGATACGCGCGGCACGACGCCCTTCATCCCGACCTGGGATGCCGAGATCGTCGCCTGCCCGCAGTTGCCCACCACTCTGCCGACGCTGGACGAACTGATCGGGCGCGACGGCATCACCGTGGAAAATGTCGCGCAGCATCTGCTCGCGTTGACGCAAACGGCGTCCGCGAGCGGGCATGTCTATACCCTGCATGCCGAGCTGGAGGGGCAGAAGTGGCTGTCCATCTTCGAACAGCTGCTCGAAGGGTGGCAGCAGCAGGGCTATGAACTGGTTTCCATGCGCCAACTGTGGCAAAGCCTGAAAGCGGACGACCTGCCCTTGCACCAGGTTGAGCAGGGCTCGGTCGAAGGCCGCAGCGGATTGTTGGCCGTACAGGGAAAGTCTTTCTAAAGAAATTCCGCAAACTGCCGTAAATCCCTATGCATCCCCGCATCGGAGGACTTATGGCATCACACACTTTCAACGGACTGGCCGGTTGGGTCGCTTTCCTTTCGCAGGCGGACATTCCCGTGCTCAGGCAGACGGCGCGGGAGCTCGAAGCCCTGCGCCAGGATACGAACAAGTTGAGCGCGCGCACCGTGGCCGATGCGATCGCGCCCGACCCCATGCTGACGGTCAAGCTCCTGCGCTATCTGCAGCAGCACAAACGGCGCAGCCAGACCAGCGAAGTGGTGCAGGTCGAGCAGGCGCTGCTCATGCTTGGGGTGGAGGCTTTTTACGCCAAGGTTCCGGCCAGCCCGTTTGTCCAGGACACGATGCAGGGGCAGACCGGCGCTCTGATCGAGCTGCTGCATGTGGTGCACCGCGCGCACCGCGCTTCCGAATTCGCACGCGACTGGGCGATCCGGCTGAACGACATGCACTTCGAGGAAGTGCGCATCGCTGCCCTATTGCACGATCTGGCCGAGATGCTGATGTGGTGTTATGCGCCGCAGGACATGCTGAAAATCCGCGCCATGCAGCAACAAGACAAGACACTGCGCAGCCGTGCGGCGCAGGAACAGGTGCTGGGGTTCAGCTCGTCCGAGCTGCAAACGATACTGGTCAAGGAATGGAGCTTGCCGCAGCTGCTGCTGGAACTGATGGACGACGGCAACGCCAACAGGCCGCGTGTGCGCAATGTTGTGCTGGCGGTCAATCTGGCGCGGCATTCCGCCAACGGCTGGGACGATGCCGCCTTGCCGGATGACTATCGCGATATTGGAGTCTTGTTGCGCTTGCCGCCGGCAGAGGCGATGGCGCTGGTTGCCCCGGACGAGGGCAATGCGTGCGATCTAACTCATCCGCATTGAAGCGAGACGCTGCTCAAGGATTGTGCTGACCTGCCCGGTCAAGTCGGTATTCAGGCAGTCCAGTTCGATGCTGTCCGGCATGGAGCGCAGCCAGGTGAGCTGGCGCTTGGCCA
>JAVHSB010000215.1:0-11041 GCA_036171955.1 Sideroxydans sp. | reverse complement strand
CAGACCGCCACCAACCCCGCGAGCGCGCCGTTATGCACGAAGCCGGGGTCGTTCTTGCCCATCCACAGCGCGCTGAGCGTGCCCCCGACCATGGCCATGAGCGAGTTGATGGCCACCAGCCCGCTGATGCCGCTGATGGTCTGCGCCGACATGACATTGAAGCCGAACCAGCCTATGGTCAGAATCCATGCGCCCAGGGCAAGGAACGGGATGCTGGAGGGCGGGTGTGCGGCGACACGTCCTTCCTTGCTGTAGCGTCCGTGCCGCGCGCCGAGCAGCAGCACAGCCGCGAGTGCGATCCAGCCGCCGACGGCGTGCACCACAACCGACCCGGCGAAGTCATGGAAGCCCGCACCGAATGTCGTATTCAGCCAGGCCTGAATACCCAGATGTCCGTTCCAGGCAATCCCCTCGAAAAATGGATAGACGAACCCGACCAGCAGAAAAGTGGCGGCGAGTTGCGGATTGAAGCGCGCACGTTCGGCGATGCCGCCCGAAACGATGGCGGGAATGGCGGCGGCAAATGTCATCAGGAAAAAGAACTTGACCAGGTCGTAGCCGTTCTTCTGCGCAAGCTGTTCGGCACCGGTGAAGAAATGGATGCCGTACGCGATGCCATAGCCGACAAAGAAATAGGCGAGCGTGGAGACGGCAAGATCACTCAATATCTTGACTAGAGCATTGACCTGATTCTTCTTGCGCACGGTGCCGAGTTCGAGGAACGCAAAACCGGCATGCATGGCCAGCACCATGATGGCGCCCAGCAGGATGAATAAAGCATCCGCGCTCACTTTCAGTTCTTCCATGATCTCTCCGTTAAAAATAATCTTATAAAAGCAAGCAATCCCTGTGCCAGCAAAACGGCTTCATGATTTATAAGGGTATTTTATGAATCTATGGCAAATCAGGCCGGCCGCATTCACCATGTTGGTGCTTGTCGCCGCTCGATGCACCAAAGCAAGGCTTCATTCCGCTGTGTGCCACTCCCCACGCAACAACTTGTCGAGCCAGAACAGGCCGACGATGGTCTTGCTGTCGGTGATCCTTCCGGTGCGCACCCATTCCATTGCCTCCTCCGGTGCCAGTTCGAACACTTCCAGGAATTCGCCTTCATCAAGTTGGCTGCCCTGCTGGGTGAGTCCGCGCGCAAGGAAATATTCCATGCGCTCGTCGGAGTAACCGATGCACGGCCAGGCCGTGGTGAGGTGCAGCCATTCGCGGGCCACATAACCGGTCTCTTCCAGCAGTTCGCGCTGCGCGGTGACGAGGATGTCCTCGCCCGCATCGATCTTGCCCGCCGGCAGTTCGATGAACTCGCGCCGCAAGGGATAGCGGAATTGCCGCTCCATCACCAGTTTGCCGTTGTCGAGCAGGGCCAGCATGGCCACCGCGCCGGGATGGGTGATGTATTCGCGCGAGCTGGTGCTGCCGTCCGGCAGTTGCACGCTGTCCTTCAACACTTCGATGAAGCTGCCGTTGTACATCACGCGGCTGTCGAGCTGCTTTTCGGCGAGATCCATGTCAGCCTTTCTTCACCACCTGCATGGCCGTCGCCACCATGCCCGCGATGTCGGCGGCATTGCCGGGCAGGATCATGGTGTTGCCCTGCTTGGCGATGTTGCCGAAGGCATCGACGAACTTTTCCGCCACCTTGAGGTTGACGGCGGTCAAACCGCCCTCACTCTGGATCGCTCCGGCCACCAGCCTGATCGATTCGGCTGTGGCATTGGCCACCAGCAACAAGGCTTCAGCCTCGCCCTGCGCGTTGTTGATGGCCGCCTGGCGCGTGCCTTCCGATTCGCGGATGGAGGCAGTCATCAAACCTTCGGCCAGGTTGATCTCTTCCTGTTTCTTGCCTTCGGACTGGGCGATCAGCGCGCGCTTCTCGCGTTCGGCGGTGATCTGCTTCTGCATCGCGGCCAGCACCTGTTGCGGCGGCGTGATGTCCTTTATTTCGTAGCGCAGGACCTTCACGCCCCAAGTCGGGCTGGCCTCGTCCAGCGCGAACACCACCGAGCGGTTGATCGCCTCGCGGTCCTCCAGCAGTTTATCGAGGTCGCGCTTGCCGCATTCGGAACGCAGTGTGGTCTGCGCCAGCATGGAAATCGCGGCCAGATAGTTGGAGGTGCCGTAGCTGGCACGCGCGGCATCGGTGATCTGGTAATAAAGCACGCCATCCACTTGCACCTGCGTGTTGTCGCGCGTGATGCAGACCTGCGGCTCGATGTCGATCGGGAACTCGGTCAGGCGGTGGCGGTAGGCGACACGATCGATGAACGGGATGACGATGTTCAGCCCAGGCTGCAGGGTGTCGTGATACTTGCCCAGCCGTTCGACCACCCAGGCCGATTGCTGCGGCACGATCTTGAACGACTTGAACGCCAGGAAGGCCGCAAAAGCTCCCAATACGATGATGAAAATGTTCATCTCTTCTCTCCTTATTCAACGATCAGGCAACTGCCGGAAACATCCCTGATGCGCCAGACGGCGCGTGTCCGATCCGGACTGGCGCCAGACGCCAGGCGCGCCGTCCATTCTGCACCGCGATAGCGGACGCGCAGATTATGGTCGTCCTCCCATTCCACCACATGCACCTCCTGGCCAAGGTCGCTGGCCAGATTGGGTTGTTCGTCGGGGCGCGCGGAACGTTTTTTCCAGAAGTAGATTGCCGCCACGCTGCCGCTGCACAGCAGCGCCGCAATGACCGCCTGCATACCCCACCCCGTGCCAACAAAGGCCGCTGCTCCGGCGACCATCAACCCCAGCGCCACGGCAAGCAGATAGAAAGTCCCGCTGAACATTTCAGCGATCAGCAGGCTCACCGCCGCCAGCCACCAGAGCCAATGTGCTTCCATCGTAGGTTCCTTCACCAGTTGATCCGGACGGGCATTGTGCCAGCCCGTGGCGCAAATAAAAACTCCCGCCGCAGCGGGAGTCGCAGTCGTCCGCGCCGGAGCTTAATGCAGCAACAGCGATTGCTGCACCGAGGCCGCGCATACGGTCATCAGCGCATTGGGCAGAATGCCGAGCAGCAATACCGCAAGCCCGTTGATGGAGACAAGCAATGCGCTGTCCGGTTGCAGATAGAGCTTCTCGTGGCTTTGCGGGGCATCGAAGTACATCAGCTTGACGATGCGCAGATAATAGAACGCGCCGATCAGCGAGAACAGCACTGCCAGCACGACCAGCGTGATGTGGCCGGTCTGCACTGCTGCGCTCAGCACCGAGAATTTGGCGTAGAAACCTATCGTCGGCGGAACGCCCGCCATCGAAAACATCAGCAGCAGCATCATGAAGGCAATCCACGGACTGCGCTGGTTGAGTCCCTTGAAGTCGTCGATCTTGTCCGCCTCGAAGCCTTCGCGCGACAGCAGCATGACCATGCCGAAACCGCCCAGGGTCATCAGCACGTAGGCCACGGCGTAGAACATCGCTCCGCCATAGCCGTCGAGCGTGCCGCTGAGCACGCCAACCAGCAGGAAGCCCATGTGCGCGATGGTCGAGTAGGCCAACATGCGTTTGATGTTGGTCTGCGCAATGGCTGTGATATTGCCGACCGCCATCGAGAGCACGGCCAGCACCATCAGCATGCCGGACCAGTGGATCATGATCGGTTGCAGCGATTCGACCAGGATGCGCATGACGAACGCAAAGGCCGCCAGTTTCGGCGCGGAGCCGATGAGCAAGGTCATGGCGGTCGGAGCGCCGTGGTACACGTCGGGCACCCACATGTGGAACGGCGCCACGCCCAGTTTGAAGGCCAGGCCGGCAACCAGGAAGGCCAGGCCGAACACCAACAGCATGGTGTTGGCCTGCCCGTTGCGGATGGTCGCGGAAATCGTCTGCACATCGAGCGAACCGGTGCCGCCGTAGATCATCGACATGCCGTACAGCAGGAAGCCCGAGGCCATCGCGCCGAGGATGAAGTATTTCATCGCCGATTCGCTCGCGACGGCGGAGTCGCGTTGCAGCGCGACCAGCGCATACAGGCTCAATGCCTGCACTTCGAGTCCGATGTACAGCACAACGAAGTTGCTGGCGGAAATCATCACCATCATGCCGAGCATCGCCAGCAAGGTGAGCCCGAGGAATTCGCCGGTGAACAGCCCGCGCAAAATCAGGTAGCTGCGCGAGTACACCAACACCATGGATACCGCGAGATAGGTCAGCAGTTTGAGCACGTCGGACATCAGATCGTCCACGAACATGCCGTGAAACAGATAGGTGACCCCGTCCACATGCCCGCTCACCGTAATCAGCGAACAGCCGAGCAGGGTGACCTGGGTCAGCAGGTAAGTCAGGCTGCGCGACTGGCCGGACATATACAGATCGGCGATCAGGATGACGCCGATCATGCACAGCAGGAAAATCTCGGCGTAGGCGGGTGACAGGGTTGCGATGTAGCTCATATCGACCTCTTAAATTTTGGAGCGCGCCAGATGCACCAGCAAGTCGTTCACCGACGCATGCATGACTTCGGACAACGGCAAGGGATACAACCCCATCAGCAGCACGGCCACGGCAAGCGAGAACATCACCAGCTTCTCGCGCGCGCCGATGTCGTGCAGATGCTTGACGTGATCGTTGGCGACGGCACCAAAAATCACGCGCTTATACATCCACAGGGTATAGGCCGCGCCAAAGACAAGGGTCGTACCGGCCGCGAACGCATACCAGAAATTGACCTTGACCGCGCCCAGCAGCACCATGAACTCGCCGACAAAGCCGCTGGTGCCGGGCAGACCGCTGTTGGCCATCGCAAACAGCATGAAGAAGGCGGCAAATACCGGCATGGTGTTGACCACACCGCCATAGTCCACGATCTGGCGCGAGTGCACGCGGTCATACAGTACGCCGATGCAGAGGAACAACGCGCCCGCCACAAAACCGTGCGAAACCATCTGCAGCAGCGCGCCTTCCATACCGTAGGCGTTGAAGATGAACAGGCCGAGAGTGACAAATCCCATGTGCGAGATGGAGGAATACGCCACCAGTTTCTTCATGTCGGCCTGCGTCAGCGCCACCAGTCCGATGTAGACCACGGCGATCAGCGACAGCGCGATCATTACCCATGCCAGTTCGTGGCTGGCATCCGGCGCGATCGGCATGGAGAAGCGGATGAAACCGTAGGCGCCCACCTTCAGCATGATCGCGGCCAGGATCACCGAGCCTCCGGTCGGCGCCTCGACGTGCGCGTCCGGCAGCCAGGTGTGCACCGGAAACATCGGCACCTTGACCGCGAACGCCATGAAGAAGGCGATGAAGATCAGGATCTGCTCGTTCATCGACAACGGCAACAGGTAGTAGTCAAGGAGGTTGAAGCTGCCGGACTTGAAATACAGATAGAGCAAGGCCACCAGCATCAGCAGGGACCCGAGCAAAGTGTAGAGGAAGAACTTCAGCGCCGCATACACGCGGTTGGGGCCGCCCCAGATGCCGATAATGATGAACATCGGAATCAGCATCGCCTCCCAGAACACATAGAACAGCACCGCATCCAGCGCCGCGAACACACCATTGATGAGGCCGGACATGATCAGGAAACTGGCCATGTACTGCGCCACGCGCTTCTCGATGACCTGCCAGCCCGCGATCACCACGATCACTGTGAAAAAACAGTTGAGCAGGATGAGCAGCAAGGAAATGCCGTCCATGCCGAGGTGGTAGTGGATATTGAACATGCTGATCCACGGCTTCAACTCGACGAACTGCATGGCGCTGGTCATGCGGTCGAACCCGGTGTAGAGCGGCAGTGCGACCAACAGGCCGAGGACCGCACCGAGCAGGGCGATCCAACGCGCCTGTGCGGCATTGCGGTCATTACCGGTCAACAATACCAGGCCGCCGAACAGGATGGGCAGCCAGATGACGACGCTTAACAATGGGTATCCGAAAATCATGCTTTATCCTTCAGCTTTTAGCCGTCTTATACGAACCAGGTGCGCAGCGTCAGCAACAGCGACACACCGAGAATCATCCAGAATGCGTAGTGATAGACGTAACCGGTCTGGAAGCCACGCAGCACCCCGGAGCAGATTCCCACCACCTTTGCCGCACCATTGACGAAGAATCCGTCGATGAGCTTCACGTCGCCGTATTTCCACAACTTCCGGCTCACGCCGCGGGCGCCACCCGCGAAGAACCAGTCGTTGAAGCGGTCGAAATAATATTTCTGGTCCAGCAGGGTGTAGATCGGTTCGACCATACGCTTGACCTTGGCCGGGATGTCCGGACGTTTCATGTAGCAGTACCAGGCGACAAACACACCGGCCACGGCCAGCCAGAACGGCAATGTGGTCAGCGCGTGCACCACCATGCCGACCGGACCTTCGAAGTGTTCGTACATTTCGTGCATCGCGGGATGGTTGTCGGAGATGAAAAGTGCGTCGCCAAAATACTCGCCGTGCAGCATCGGACCGATGGTGAAGAATCCGATCACCACCGACGGGATCGCCAGCATGATCAGCGGCACAGTGACCACCCAAGAGGTCTCGTGCGGCTTCTGTCCCGGCGCCAGGCCGTGATGATGTTCGTCATGTCCGTGATCGTCATGGCCGTGCGCCTCCTTGCCGAAGCGCTCTTCGCCGTGGAACACCAGGAAATACATGCGAAACGAATACAGCGCGGTCACGAACACGCCGGCCACCACCGCAAAGTAGGCGAAGCCGGAGCCCGGGATGGTGCTCAATTGCACGGCCTCGATGATGCTGTCCTTGGAGTAGAAGCCAGAAAAGAACGGCGTGCCGATCAGGGCCAACGAGCCGATCAGCGAGGTGATCCAGGTTATCGGCATGTATTTCCTCAAGCCGCCCATGTTGCGGATGTCCTGGTCGTGGTGCATGGCGATGATGACGGAACCGGCGGCGAGGAAGAGCAGTGCCTTGAAGAAGGCGTGCGTCATCAGGTGGAAGATTGCGCCGGTGTACATCGACGCGCCGAGCGCCACCGTCATGTAGCCCAGTTGCGACAGGGTGGAATACGCCACCACGCGCTTGATATCGTTCTGGATGATGCCGAGAAAACCCATGAACAGCGCGGTGATCGCGCCGATCACCAGAATGAAGGAGAGGGCCGTGTCGGACAGTTCGAACAGCGGCGACATGCGCGCCACCATGAAGATACCGGCGGTGACCATGGTGGCCGCGTGGATCAGGGCGGAGATCGGCGTCGGGCCTTCCATCGAATCCGGCAGCCACACATGCAAGGGGAACTGCGCCGATTTCCCCATGGCGCCGATGAACAGCAGGATGCAGATCGCACTGAGCAGATTCCAGGTCACGCCGGGAATCGGCGCAATGTCGTTCGCATAGTTCTGCGCGTTGTCGAACACCGACTGGTAATCGAGGGTGCCGAATACCATCAGCACCAGCGCAATGCCTAGCAGAAAGCCAAAGTCGCCGACGCGGTTGACCAGGAATGCCTTGAGGTTGGCGTAGATCGCGGTCGGTTTGGTGTACCAGAAACCGATCAGCAGATAGGAGACCAGTCCCACTGCTTCCCAGCCGAAGAACAGTTGCATGAAATTGTTGGCCATCACCAGCATCAGCATGGAGAAGGTGAACAGGGAGATGTAACTGAAGAAGCGCGTGTAGCCCGGGTCTTCCTGCATGTAGCCGATGGTGTAGATGTGCACCATGAGCGAAACGAAGGTGACCACCAGCATCATCAGTACGGTCAGTTTGTCAATCATGAAACCGACCTGGAAACTGGTGTCGCCGGCAGTAAGCCAGGTATAGACCGGGCCGTTGAAGACATGCCCAGCCGCCACGTCATTGAAGATCGCGAGGGAGGCAAAGAAGGAAACCGCCACCAGCGCGATGGTGATCCGGTGCGACCAGGTACGCCCGAGCCACTTGCCGAACAGCCCGGCCGCGATCGAGCCGGCCAGAGGCGCCAGCGGAACGATCAGATACAGAGTGTACATGTCCATCATGGATGCCTCGAAAAATTCAAAGTTCTAAGCAAGACAAGGCGCGAGCAGGAAATTGCGACGCGGCATATATCGAATATGTAAGAAGCGATTTTCTGCGAGTAACGCAGTATTGCGACGAAATTTGGATTTTGCGTGGTATCCATCATCAGCCTTTCAGGGAATCTAGTTCATCCACGTTGATGGTGCGCAGATTGCGGAACAGCACCACCAGGATCGCCAGGCCGATGGCGGCTTCCGCCGCCGCAACGGTCAGGATGAAGAACACGAAAATCTGGCCGTGCACGTCGTTCAGGTAATGCGAGAACGCGACAAAGTTGGTGTTCACCGCCAGCAGCATCAGCTCGATCGCCATCAGCAACACGATCAGATTCTTGCGGTTGAGAAAAATGCCGACCACACTGATGGCGAACAGCACCGCCCCCAGTATCAGATAATGTGAAAGACCCAGATTCAACATGACTTCCCCTTGATTATTCGCTTGCCGCCTGCTGCGGCGCAGTTTCGGTGCGTTTCTGCACCGCCGGAACGGAGACCAGCCGCACCCGGTCGGACCGCTTAACTTTGACTTGTGCGCTGATCACCTGCGACTTGGAATCGCGGCGGCGGCGGAACGTCAGCGCGATCGCGGCCACCATCGCAACCAGCAGCAGCACCGCCGCCAGTTCGAACGGATAGACGTAGTCGGTATAGAGCAGGCGCCCCAGTTCCTTGGTGTTGCTGTAATCCGCAGCATGTCTGACCGCCTCTATCCCGGTGGAACTGGCCTTGTCGCCCAGCACCCAGACCATCTGCACCACGATCAGCGCGGCGAGCAAACCGCCGGCGGGCAGCCATTGCCAGAAGCCTTTGCGCAGCTGTTCCAGGTTGATGTCCAGCATCATCACCACGAACAGGAACAGCACCATCACCGCACCTACATAAACCAGCACCAGCGTGATGGCGAGGAACTCGGCTTCCAGCAGCAGCCAGATACCGGCGCTGCTGACAAACGCGAGCACCAGAAACAGCACCGCATGCAACGGATTGCGCGCCGTTATCACGCGCAACGCGGCGAACACGACCACTGCGGCAAACAGGTAAAACAGGATGGTTTCAAAGTTCATGATGCTTCCTCAATTTACCGGTACTTGGCATCGGCGGCACGATCGAGGGCGATCTGCTGCTCGTACTTGTCGCCGACCGCCAGCAGTCTGTCCTTGGTGTAATACAGATCGCCGCGATTCTCGCCGTGATATTCGAAGATGCGCGTCTCGACGATGGCATCCACCGGGCAAGACTCCTCGCAGAAGCCGCAAAAGATGCACTTGGTCAGATCGATGTCGTACTGCGTGGTGCGGCGCGAGCCATCGGCGCGTTGCGCCACTTCGATCTTGATCGCCAGCGCCGGGCAAACCGCCTCGCACAGCTTGCAGGCGATGCAGCGCTCTTCCCCGTTTGGGTAGCGGCGTTGCGCATGCAGACCGCGGAAGCGGAAACTCTGTGGGGTCTTTTCTTCGGGATATTGCACGGTGATGTGGCGCGCAAAGAAATAGCGCCCGGTCACCGACATGCCCTTGAGCAGTTCGAGCAGCAGGAAGCTCTTGAAGAAGTTGATCAGTTTTTTCATTGTCTCTCCTCGCCCCTTACCACAGCCAGTACGGGGTCTGCATCCAGGCCGCAATCACCACCACCCAGATCAGCGTCAGTGGAATGAAGACCTTCCAGCCCAGCCGCATCAATTGGTCATAGCGGTAGCGCGGGAAGGTTGCGCGGAACCACAGGAAGATGAAAAGGATGAAGGACATTTTGCCCAGCATCCAGATCAGCCCCGGAATCTGGTTGAACGGCTGAATGTCGAGCGGCGGCAGCCAGCCCCCCAGGAACATGACCGAGGTCAGCGCCGCGATCAGGATCATGTTGGCGTATTCCGCCAGGAAGAACAGGGCGAAACCCATGCCGGAATATTCGACGTGGAAACCGGCCACGATTTCGGATTCACCCTCGGCCAGGTCAAACGGGGCGCGGTTGGTTTCGGCCACGCCGGCCAGGAAATACACGACAAACATCGGAAACAGCGGAATGAAATACCAGCCGAGCAGGCCCATGCCATTGTTCTGGCCGCGCACGATGTCGCCGAAATTCATGCTTTGCGCCGCCAGCAGCACGCATACCAGCGCGAAGCCCATGGCCAGTTCATAAGACACGATCTGCGCCACCGAACGCAGTGCGCCGAGGAAGGCGTATTTGGAGTTGGAAGCCCAGCCCGCGATGATGATGCCGTACACGCCGAGCGAGGTCATCGCGAGCAGATACAGCATCCCGGCATTAACGTCGGCGAGGATCAGGCCGTCGTCGAACGGGACCACCGCCCACGCCGCCAGCGCCGGCACCAGCGCCAGCACCGGCGCAGCCAGGAACAGGAAGCGGTTCGAATTTTGCGGGACGATGACTTCCTTCATCAGCAACTTAAGTCCGTCCGCAACGGGCTGCAGCAGGCCCCAGTAACCGACGCGGTTGGGTCCCGGCCGGATCTGCATGAAGCCGAGTATCTTGCGTTCCGCCAGGGTCAGATAGGCGACGCCACCCATGACCGGCGCGACGATGACCATGATCTTGATCGCAGTCCACAGCGGCAGCCATGCGCCCCCGAATACGTCCTGTCCTGCGGTTTGCAAGGTTTGCAGCAGTTCCATCATGCGCGCTCCACCGTGATCGTTCCGAACATTGCGCCCAACGCCGCGGTCGCGGGATGTCCCGCCGCCACCCGCACCACCCCTTTGGGCAACCTGTCGTCAGCCGCTGCACGCAACATGACGCTGCCCGCCCCCTGGCTGACTCTGACTTCGGCATCCTGCCCGATGCCGAGCTTGTGCATTTCTTCCGGATGCAACCATGCCTTGGGCGTAGCCGCATCTGCCGTTGCCTGCAGCGGCGGAGAGCGGCGCACGATGGCATCCGTCGCGTAGATGGGCACGTCCGCCACGCGCTGCAAGCCATTTGCTGCCACGCGCTGCGGCTGAGCACTTGCATTGACGGCATTGCTCAAGCTGTTCAGTTGCACACCGGCCAGCGCCTCGTCGCGCACCGCTTCCGCAGTGTCCATGCCGAAGCCGTCGAGTTCGAGCAGAT
>JAVHSB010000214.1:0-2238 GCA_036171955.1 Sideroxydans sp. | reverse complement strand
CGCGGCGGCAGCGCAATGCTGGAGATGTTCCTGGATGACTGCACCGCGCAGGTGATCGGCCTGGCCGATACCCGCCCGAGCGCGCCGGGGATCGTGCTGGCAGAGAGTGTGGGCATTCCGACCTTCACCGACATCCGTGCCGCTATGCAAGCGTCCCTGAGCGAACCCCGTTGCATCATCTATAACCTCACCGGAGACGATACGGCGGTGGTGCTGGCGCCGGGCGACAAACGGCGTGTGGTAACGGGAGCGGAGGCGCGCCTGCTGTGGCAGATGGTGACCAATGTAAAGCGCCTCAAGTCCGAACTGGAGCGCAGCCAGAACCATTTGCAGGCCATCATCCGCCATGTGCTGGACGGGATCATCACGGTGGATGCTGCGGGAATCGTGCACGGTTTCAATCCGGCTGCGGAAAAACTTTTTGGCGTGTCGGCGCAGGAAGCGATCGGCACACCTTTCATGCAGCGCTTCATCAATGCGGATGCGGGCGAAGATGCGCGCCGTTTGCGGCATAGTCTTGATGGCACAGAGCCCGTCGCGCAAAGCACGCTGGAGTTGTCCGGTATCCGCGCGGGTGCGGTGGAATTCCCGCTCGAAGTGTCCATTTCGGGCATGACCATCGGCAATGCGCAATTCTTCACTCTGATCGCGCGCGACATCACCGAGCGCAAAAAGGCCGAAGAAAAACTGGCCTATCTGGCCCATCACGATTTTCTGACAGGCTTGCCCAATCGCGCGCTGTTTCTCGACCGGCTGACCTGTGTTCTGAATTTGGCACAGCGCAGCGGACAGGCAATGGCCGTACTGTTTCTCGACCTCGACGGGTTCAAGGCGGTCAACGACACCCAGGGGCATGAAATGGGCGACCGCCTGCTGCAGGAAGTGGCGCGCCGTCTGCAAGCGGTGGTGCGCACATCGGATACGGTGGCGCGGCTGGGCGGCGATGAATTCACGCTATTGTTGAACAATGTCGGCAACATGAGTAATGCCGAGGCGGTGGCGGAGAAAGTGATCCATGCGTTAGCCGCGCCGTGCGTGTTCGAGGAAGGCGTCTGCCATGTTGGTGCCAGCATCGGCATCACCTTGTTTACAGGCGGAGAAGTGCGGGCGGAAACATTGCTGAAACAGGCCGACAGCGCGATGTACGAGGCGAAAGAGTCCGGCAAGAATTGCTGGCGCGTGTATGCAGGCGGACCGCTGACCGATTGAAATCCCGCCTGCGGTACTGCACGCAGACCGCCCGACAAAGCCCGCTCGGCGGGCTTTGTGTTTTTCAGCCGCTGTTGCGCAGGCCGGCGGCGATGCCGTTGATGGTGAGGTGGATGGCGCGCTTGACGCGTTCGTCGTCGTCGCCCGCACGGTGGCGGTGCAGCAGCGACACTTGCAGGTGGTTGAGCGGGTCGATGTAGGGCGTGCGCGTGGACAGGCTGCGGGCGAGGGTGGGATTGCCCTGCAACAGGTGGGTGGCACCGGTGATCTTGAACAGCATCTCGATCGTGATCGCCCACTCGGCTTCGATGGCGCCGAAGATGCGTTCGCGCAGCGCCGTGTCGGGCACCAGTTCGGCGTAGCGCGAGGCGATGCCCATGTCGGTCTTGGACAGCACCATGTCCATGTTCGACAACAGGCCGCGGAAGAAAGCCCAGTGCTTGTTCATTGCCTGCAGTTGCTTCAATCCGGCATGGCCTTCGCGTTCGACGAATTGGCGCGCCGCGCTACCGAAGCCGAACCAGCCCGGAAGCAGGGTGCGGTTCAGGCCCCAGCTGAATACCCAGGGAATGGCGCGCAGGTCTTCGATGCGGTCGGTGGCCTTGCGCGAGGAAGGCCGGCTGCCGATGTTGAGCTCGGCGATCTCGCGGATCGGTGTGGCGGCAAAGAAATAGTCGGTGAATCCCGGCGTCTCGTACACGAGCCGGCGGTAGGCGGCGATGGCATCGCCGCTCATCGCTTCCATGATGCGGTGGAACTCGGGCATGGTGGAATCGTCACCCTGGCGGTGCAACAGCGTCGCCTCCATAGTGGCGGAGACCAGGATCTCCAGGTTGCGCCGGCCGATCTCCGGATCGGAATATTTGCTGGAGATGACCTCGCCCTGTTCGGTGATGCGGATCTGCCCGTTCACGCTGCCCGGCGGTTGCGCCAGGATGGCCTGGAAGCTGGGGCCGCCGCCGCGGCCGACCGCGCCGCCGCGGCCGTGGAACAGGCGCAACTCGATGCCGTGTTTTTCGAACACGCGCA
>JAVHSB010000213.1:0-2241 GCA_036171955.1 Sideroxydans sp. | reverse complement strand
AGTCCGGATCAACGGCAAACGGGCCGGCGAAGGGCAGGCTGTGCTACCGGGCGACCAGGTCACGACCGGGCCCGACGGGGAAGCCATCTATGTCATAGCCGGTAATGCCTTCCTGCAACGGAGCAACAGCACGGTCCGCTTCGGCAAGGAGGCGGCGAAGGAGTTCTTCCGTGTCGTCAGCGGACGGATACTTTCGGTGTTCGAGCGCGGCGAGAAGCGTCTGGTCGTGCCTACCGCCGCAATCGGCATTCGCGGTACCGCATGCTACATCGAGGCAGAGCAGAAAAAAGTGTACTTCTGTCTCTGCTACGGCACGGCCGAGATCGAGCCCAATGCAGAACCCGGACGGGTGGAGCGCATCATCACCCGCCACCACGACCACCCCATCTACATCCATGACGACACCGGCATGCCTTCCATGGCAAATGCGAAGGTCGTCAACCATACCGATGACGAACTGATCATGCTGGAATGGTTGAACCGGCGCAGGCCGCCGTTCTACGGGCAGGACTTGGGCGGGTACTGATTCTCGACCGCATGCCGGGGTGGCAAAAAGTTTGGCACTGGCCGGACAATTCACGGCAGGCAACACCCGCCCTGTGCTAGAATGCGCGCCCTTCGAATTCAGCACAGGTAGCATTTCATGTCCCGCGCACTCCGTAACATCGCCATCATCGCCCACGTTGACCACGGCAAGACCACGCTGGTTGACCAATTGTTGCGCCAGTCGGGCACTTTCCGCGCCAACCAGAAACTGGAAGTCCGCGTGATGGACAACAACGATCTGGAAAAGGAGCGCGGCATCACCATCCTGGCCAAGAACACCGCCGTCGAATATAACGGCACCCACATCAACATCGTCGACACACCGGGACACGCCGACTTCGGCGGCGAGGTGGAGCGCGTGCTGGGCATGGTCAACGGTGTGCTGCTGCTGGTGGATGCGGTGGAAGGCCCGATGCCGCAGACCCGTTTCGTGACCAAGAAAGCGCTGGCGCTCGGTCTCAAGCCCATCGTCGTGATCAACAAGATCGACCGTCCCGGCGCGCGTCCGGACTGGGTGCTGAACCAGACTTTTGACCTGTTCGACAAGCTCGGCGCCTCCGATGAGCAGCTTGACTTCCACGTGATTTATGCCTCCGGCCTCAACGGCTGGGCCTGTCTGGATTTGAAGGATGCGCCGTCACACGGTGGCTCGGCTTCCGATATGAAGCCGTTGTTCGAGACGGTGTTGAAGTACGTGCCGACCCCGCCGGGCGATCCTGATGCGCCGTTGCAACTGCAACTGGCCGCACTCGACTACTCCACTTTCACTGGCCGCCTCGGCATTGGCCGCGTGCTCAACGGCCGCATCAGACCCGGACAGCAAGTGGTGGTGATGAACCATGACAAGCAAGTCGGCTCCGGGCGCATTAATCAGGTGCTCGGCTTTCAGGGTCTGGAACGTGTGCCGGTGGAGAGCGCCGAAGCGGGCGACATCATCATCGTCTCCGGTCTGGACGAGATCGGCATTGGCGTCACCATTTGCGACAAGGACAATCCGGTCGGTCTGCCGGTCCTGGGGGTGGACGAGCCGACGCTGACCATGGATTTCATGGTCAACAGCTCGCCGCTGGCGGGTACCGAAGGCAAGTTCGTCTCCAGCCGCCAGATTCGCGACCGCCTGACCAAAGAATTGCTGACCAACGTTGCATTAAAGGTGGAAGACACCGCCGATGCAGATGTATTCCGCGTCTCCGGTCGCGGCGAATTGCACCTGACCATCCTGCTGGAAAACATGCGGCGCGAAGGTTTTGAGCTGGCCGTGGGCAAACCGCGTGTGGTGTACAAAGAGATCAACGGCGAAAAATGCGAGCCGTATGAAAATCTGTCTATCGATCTGGAAGATGCAAACCAGGGCGCCGTGATGGAAGAGATCGGCCGTCGTCGCGGCGAGCTGACCAACATGGAATCTGACGGTCATGGCCGTACCCGCCTCGAATATCGCATTCCGGCCCGCGGCCTGATCGGCTTCCAGTCCGACTTCATGACCATGACGCGCGGCACCGGGCTTATCAGCCACGTGTTCGACGACTACGGTCCGGTCAAGCCGGATCTGCCCGGCCGCCACAACGGAGTGCTGGTCTCCGCAGAAGACGGCGAAGCGGTGGCGTATGCCCTGTGGAACCTGGAGGATCGCGGCCGCATGTTCGTGGTGCCCGGTGAAAAGTTGTATGAAGGCATGATCATCGGCATCCACAG
>JAVHSB010000212.1:0-2247 GCA_036171955.1 Sideroxydans sp. | reverse complement strand
GCCAGATCGGTGGCCTGGGTGATCTCGGGCATGAGCGATCCGATGTGGACATTCAGGCCGGACTGGCGCAGCACGCGCGCCAGCACGGCCACGTTTTGCAGATAGAACTGGTTGCGCGTGTGGTTCTCCGGGATCAGCAGCACGCCGCGCGCCTCGGGGCAAATCTTCTCGACCGCGCTCTGTGCCGCATGGATGCACAAGGGCATGAAATCCGGGTTCAGATTGTTGAAGCCGCCGGGGAACAGGTTGGTATCCACCGGTGCCAGCTTGAAGCCGCTGTTGCGCAGATCGACCGAGGCATAGAACGGCACGGTGTGTTCCAGCCATTGCGTGCGGAACCAGCGCTCGATGTCGGGTTGCCTGGCGAGGAAGCGCCGCTCCAGTTCGAGCAGCGGGCCTTTGAGTGCGGTGGTGAGGTGGGGGACCATGATGAACCTGCGAAAAACGATGCGGGCATTCTAGCCGATTTGCCGAGCTCCGAACGAAAGCGGCGGCGCGACTATTCCGGCAAGCGGTCGCGCAGCGCGTCGCGGTCGAACCACCACTTTTCGCCGACGATGGCGTCCACCACGGTGGCCAGGCGCGGCAGGAACACCTGCGGGTCGCGCAATTGCAGGTGGTATATCCAGAGGTCCAGCCCCTCCTGGTCCTGCACGTTGCCGTGGCGCTGCGCGACCATGGCAATGAGGTTGTCCGCAAGGAAGCGCAGATTTTCGTGCTGGTCATCGTCCGCGCGCAGATCGATCACATAACGCGCGGTGATCGCGGCCAGCGCAGCGCCATCCGAGTCGTTGGGCATCTCGTCCACCACGTGGATCAGCATGGCGACCGTCAGCTCGGGATCGACTGGAAAAGTGACCGACAGCCAGGTGCCCATGCCCAGTGCGGCGAGCGAATCGGACTGCTGCGCCTGATACAACACATCGCAGGCTTCCACCGCATCCGCCCAGGATTCCTGCTGCATGCAGATGAAGAACGCCGCGCGTGCGAGTTCCCATGCTTCCTTCCTGCGTTCCAGTGCGTTCAGCAGTTCGGCGATGTCGAGCTGTAGTCTGGCAAGCGGCAGGGGTTCGGATTCTGCGGCGGCATCCAGTGCCTGCAACTTCTCGGCGAGCTGCTTCATCAGGCCGGCGCGTTCTTCCGCGCTCATTCCGTCGTTGGAGTTGTTGACGAGCTGGGTGATATTGATTGTCTTTTGCGGCATGATCGGGTCGCCTGTGGTTCGGGTGGGGCGGCAGTGTAAACCAGCTGCCCTCGAATCGAACCTTGTTGTCAGTGGTAGAATGCCGCCCTTCGAAAATAAGGCAGTCCCATGTTATCCACCGCAAACATCACCATGCAGTTCGGCGCCAAGCCGTTGTTCGAGAACGTCTCCGTCAAGTTCGGGGACGGCAACCGCTACGGCCTGATTGGCGCCAACGGCTGCGGCAAGTCCACGTTCATGAAGATCCTCGGCGGCGACCTTGAGCAGTCTTCGGGCGAGGTGATGCTGGATCGCGGCGAGCGTCTCGGCAAGCTGAGCCAGGACCAGTTCGCCTTCGAGGACATGCGCGTGCTGGATGTGGTGATGATGGGCCATGCCGAGATGTGGGAAGCGATGAGCGCGCGCGATGCGATCTACGCCAATCCCGATGCCTCTGAAGAAGATTACATGCGCGCTGCCGATCTGGAGGCGACCTTTGCCGAATATGACGGCTACACTGCCGAGGCGCGCGCGGGCGAACTGTTGAACGGGGTGGGCATCGCACAGGAACTGCATCAGGGCACGATGAGCGCGGTCGCGCCGGGCTTCAAGCTGCGCGTGCTGCTGGCGCAGGCGCTGTTTTCCAACCCTGACATCCTGCTGCTGGACGAGCCGACCAACAACCTGGACATCAACACCATCCGCTGGCTGGAAGACGTGCTCAATGCGCGCAACTCCACCATGATCATCATCTCGCATGACCGCCACTTCCTGAACAGCGTGTGCACGCACATGGCCGACCTGGACTTTGGCAAGATCACGGTCTATCCGGGCAACTACAACGATTACATGCTGGCCTCGACTCAGGCACGCGAGCAACAGTCCGCCGACAACGCCAAGGCCAAGGAAAAAATCGCCGAACTGAAAGCCTTCGTGGCGCGCTTCTCGGCCAACGCCTCCAAGGCCAAGCAGGCCACCAGCCGCGCGCGCCAGATCGACAAGATCAAGGTCGAGGACATCAAGCCGTCCAGCCGCCAGTATCCGTTCATCCGCTTCGAATACGA
>JAVHSB010000211.1:0-2255 GCA_036171955.1 Sideroxydans sp. | reverse complement strand
TGCAACGACTGCTCGGTTTGCCCACGCCGCATTACATGCATCTGCCCGTTGCGGTGAACGATGCGGGAGAAAAACTGAGCAAGCAGACGCTGGCTGCGCCGGTGGATGCCGCTCAACCAGTCGCCACATTGGTACGCGCGCTGAAATTTCTGCGCCTGCATCCGCCCGCACAGCTGATGGAGTGCGAGGTGGCAGCAGTGCTGGATTGGGCGGTGCGGAACTGGACTACGCGGGAACTGGCCGGTCAGCGCTCGTTGCCGGCCGGGAGAGTCCTCATCCCCGCTTCGCCTGTTGCCGGCGATGTTTCAGGAATTCCAGAATGGCCGGCACGAAGGAAATGACGACGATGACCAGAATCATCAGGGTCAGGTTGTCCTTGATGACCGGGATGTTGCCGAAGAAGTAACCCGCGAGAATCAGGCTGCCGATCCACGAAATTCCTCCGGCAAGGCTGAACATCAGATAGTGGCGATAATTCATGGTGCCGATCCCGGCAACGAAAGGCGCGAAGGTGCGGATGATGGGCAGGAAGCGCGCAAAGATGACCGTCTTGCCGCCGTGCTTCTCGTAGAACGCGTGGGTCTTCTCCAGATGCTCGTGCTTGATGAAACGCGGGCCGGCCCGCTCCAGCAGGCGCAGTCCCAGCAATCTTCCGATCCAGTAGTTGGTGTTGTCGCCCGCGAATGCGGCGAGGATCAGCAGCGGCATCGCCACCTCCAGTTCGAGCGAGCCCATGCCGCACAGCGCTCCGATCACGAACAGCAAGGAATCGCCTGGCAGGAAAGGCGCAACGACCAGCCCGGTTTCGGCAAAGATGATGCAGAACAGGATGGCATACACCCACACGCCGTATTCCTGCACAAGCGCCAGCAGGTGGGCGTCGAGATGCAGGACGATGTCGATGAAGGCAGTAAGAATTTCCATGGCTGATGCTTCCGGTATTCACCACCACCCCAGCCTCCCCCGCAGGAAGAGAGAGCCGGAGCAGAAGATATTCAGGGCAGGACTTCTTCGGCCTCGGATTTTTCCGGCTTGATGAAATCCTCGCGCGACACGCCGAACATGATCAGCAAAGGACTCGCAACCAGCACGGAAGAATAAATACTGAACATGATGCCGACGGTCAGCGCCAGGGCAAAATAGTGCAGTGTCTCGCCGCCCAGAAAGAGCATGGCCAGCACCATCAACTGGGTCGAGCCGTGAGTGATAATGGTGCGCGACATGGTGCGGGTGATGGCGTTGTCGATGATCTCGGCGACCTCGGCCTTGCGCATCTTGCGGAAATTCTCGCGGATCCGGTCAAACACCACCACCGATTCGTTCACCGAGTAACCCAGCACGGCCAGCACGGCCGCCAGCACAGAGAGCGAGAATTCCCACTGGAAGAAAGCGAAGAAGCCCAGGATGATGACCACGTCGTGCAGGTTGGCGATGATCGCGGCCAGCCCGAATTTCCATTCGAAGCGCAACCACAAGTAAGCGACGATGCCAAGCGACACCAGCAGCAGCGCCATCGCGCCGTTCTCGACCAGATCCTTGCCGACCTGCGGCCCGACAAATTCGACCCGGCGCAGTTCGATCGATGCATCGTGCGCGCGCAGTGTCTCCATCACGCGCTCGGACAGATTGGCGCCCATCTTGTTGTGCTTGAGCGGCACCTGGATCAACACATCCTGGCTGCTGCCGAAGTTCTGCACCAGCGCATCCTGCAGTTCGATGGTCGCCAGTTCCTCGCGCACCCGGTCGACCTCTGCCGGCGCGGCGTAATGCACCTCGATCACCGTGCCGCCGGTGAAATCGACGCCGAAGTTCAACCCCTTCGTGGAGAGAAAGAAAACCGACAGGATGAAGGTGAGCAGGGAGATGGACGTGGTGAAACGGCCATAGCTCATGAAGGGGATGTCTTTTTTGATGCGGAAGAATTCCATGTCGCTTTCCCTTTAACCGATGGAGACCTTGTTCAGGCGCGGCTTGCGCCCGTAGATCAGATTGACCAGCGCGCGCGATACCATCACTCCGCTGAACATCGAGGTCATGAGCCCGAGACAGAGCACCACGGCAAAACCCTTGATCGGGCCGGAACCGAACATGAACAGGGCGATACCGGCGATCAGCGTGGTGATGTTGGAGTCGAGGATGGTGCCCCAGGCATTCTCATACCCGGTATGGATCGCCATTTGCGGCGGCATGCCGCTGCGCAGTTCCTCGCGGATGCGCTCGTTGATCAGCACGTTGGCGTCGATCGCCATGCCCAG
>JAVHSB010000210.1:0-11216 GCA_036171955.1 Sideroxydans sp. | reverse complement strand
ATCGGCGACAAGAAAGGCCTGCGCCGTTACGGCCATGCCTATGTGCCGCTGGATGAAGCTTTGTCGCGGGTGGTGCTGGATATCTCCGGTCGTCCGGGGCTGGTTTTCAACTGCCGCTTCACCCGTGCCACGGTCGGCCAGTTCGATACCGAGTTGTTCCACGAGTTTTTCCAGGGCTTCGTCAACCACGCCCTGGTTACTTTGCACATCGACAATCTGGCGGGCGAGAACGCGCACCATCAGGCCGAGACCATCTTCAAGGCCTTCGGCCGTGCCTTGCGCATCGCGCTTGAGATCGATCCGCGCATGGCGGGCGTCATGCCTTCGACCAAGGGTTCCCTGTAATCCTGAATTTCCATCGGACACGGATAAACGCGGATGTTTACGGATTTGCAGTGGAGACAGGGCGCCCGGGCCTGCGAGGCGGAGCAGTCAGTTTGTGACTTGCGCTTCCCTGTTCATCCAATGGCCTCATTTCTCAAGGAATTCGCATGACCGATGTGGTGATCGTCGATTACGGCATGGGCAATCTGCGCTCGGTTTATCAGGCCGTGCGCAAAGTTGCCCCGGCACTGTCGGTGCAAGTCTCTTCCGAGGCGGCGGCCATCGCCTCGGCGCGGCGGGTGATCTTTCCCGGCCAGGGAGCGATGCGCGATTGCATGCGCGAGATGGATGCGCGCGGATTGCGTCAGGCCGTGCTGCAGGCGGCACAGAACAAACCTTTCCTGGGGATTTGCATCGGTTTGCAGATGCTGTTCGAGCATAGCAGCGAGGGTGATGTGCCCGGATTGGGCGTGCTGCAGGGCAGGGTAGTGCGCTTTGCTGCGGAACTCAAGGATGAGCGGGGCGACAAACTCAAGGTGCCGCACATGGGATGGAATCAGGTGCACCGAGGGGGAGAGCAGGGAAGCGTGGGCGTTCCCGAACACCCGCTCTGGGCCGGCATCGAACAGGATGCGCGCTTTTATTTCGTTCACAGTTATTATGTGCAGCCGCGCGACTCTTTGATTGTGCAGGCAACCAGCGATTATCCGCGGCCATTCGTGTGTGCCGTTGCGCGCGACAATCTGTTCGCAGTGCAGTTCCATCCGGAAAAAAGCGCGGCAGCCGGGCTGCGATTGCTGCAAAATTTCATCAACTGGAATCCCGTGTAACTTTTAGCCAATCATGGATACTAAAACGCTGATTATTCCCGCCATCGATATCAAAGACGGTCAATGTGTTCGCCTGCGCCAGGGGGTGATGGAGGGCGCAACCGTGTTTTCCGACGACCCGGTGGCGATGGCCGTGCATTGGCTGGAACAGGGCGCGCGGCGCCTGCATCTGGTCGATCTGAACGGCGCTTTTGCGGGCAAGCCCAAGAACGAAGCGGCTGTGCGCGGCATCATCGAGGCGGTGGGCAGCCAGATTCCGGTGCAGCTCGGTGGCGGCATCCGCGATCTGGAAACGATCGAGCGCTATCTCGATATCGGTCTCACCTACGTCATCATCGGCACCGCCGCAGTCAAGGTGCCCGGATTCCTGCACGAAGCCTGCGATGCCTTTCCCGGCCACATCATGGTCGGTCTCGATGCCAAAGGCGGCAAGGTCGCGGTGAACGGCTGGTCCAAGCTGACCGGTCACGATGTCGCCGATCTGGCGCAGCGCTTCGAAGGTTATGGCGTGGAAGCCATCATCTACACCGACATCGGCCGCGACGGCATGATGACCGGCGTGAATGTCGAGGCGACCGTCGAACTGGCGCGGCCGCTGCATGTGCCGGTCATCGCCAGCGGCGGGATCACCAATCTGGATGATGTGCGCGCGCTGTGTGCGGTGCGCAATGAGGGCATCACCGGGGCGATCACCGGTCGCGCCATCTACGAAGGCACGCTCGATTTCAAGGCGGCGCAGGCGCTGGCGGACGAACTTACCGACTTGAAGGTGTGAGCGTGTCGTTGAATCAAAACCTTTCACCACAGAGACACAGAGACACAGAAAAAGGCGCAGCGGGTTTTCCTCTGTGTCTCTGTGTCTCTGTGGTGGGCGTTGTTTATGCTTGCTAAACGTATCATTCCCTGTCTTGATGTCACGGCAGGGCGAGTTGTAAAAGGCGTCAGCTTTGTCGAACTGCGCGATGCGGGCGATCCGGTCGAGATTGCCCGGCGCTACGACGAGCAGGGCGCGGATGAACTGACCTTCCTCGATATCACCGCCAGTTCGGATGATCGCAACATCATTTTCCATATCATCGAAAAAGTCGCGGAACAAGTGTTCATTCCGCTGACCGTCGGCGGCGGCGTGCGCGAGGTGCAGGACGTGCGCAACCTGCTTAACGCGGGCGCGGACAAGGTCAGCATCAATACCTCGGCCGTGACCAATCCGCAACTGGTGGCTGATGCGGCGGGACGGTACGGGTCGCAATGCATCGTGGTCGCCATCGATGCCAAACAGACGGGGCAGGACAAGTGGGAAGTCTTCACCCACGGCGGGCGCAAGGCGACCGGGCTGGATGCGGTGGCATGGGCGCGCAAGATGCAAATGCTGGGCGCGGGCGAGATCCTGCTGACCAGCATGGATCAGGATGGGCAGAAGAAGGGCTTCGACCTGGCGTTGACGCGTGCTGTCACCGATGCGCTTGAAATCCCTGTGATCGCCAGCGGCGGTGTGGGCAACCTGCAGCATCTGGTCGATGGTGTCAAACTGGGCGGGGCCGATGCGGTGCTGGCCGCCAGCATCTTCCATTTCGGCGAATATACTGTGCAGCAGGCCAAACAGTTCATGGCGGCGCAAGGGATCGAAGTACGCCTGTAAAATTTAGGGAACCTCTGATTAAGTGCGCGGCCATGTGGGACTTGATCAGAGGTCTTTAGGAGCAAATTTGCCACAGAGAACACAGAGACCACAGAGAAAGGCAGAGTGTGTGCGTGTAGCGTTTTCTCTGTGGTCTCTGTGGCTAGATTGGGGTTTAAATGACCGAAACGTGGCTTAACAAGATCAACTGGTCGGAGGACGGCCTGGTCCCGGCAATTGCGCAGGATGCGTCAAGCGGGCGGGTGTTGATGCTGGCATGGATGGACCGTGAGGCCTTGCAGCTTACCCGGCAAAAAGGCGAGGCTATATACTGGTCGCGCTCGCGCAAGAGGCTGTGGCACAAGGGAGAGGAATCGGGGCATATCCAGAAGGTCAAGGAGATTCGACTGGATTGCGACGGCGATGTGATCCTGTTGCAAGTGGAGCAGCAGGGCGGCATCGCCTGCCACACCGGGCGTGTGAGTTGTTTCTACAGCAAGCTGGAGCGGGGGGAATGGGTCGAGACCGATGCCGTACTCAAGTCTCCGCAAGAGATATACAAGAAATGAACGAAGATATTCTGCAACGACTGGCCAAGACACTGGATGCCCGCAAGAGTGCGGCACCGGAGTCGTCTTATGTCGCCAAATTGTTCAGCAAGGGCGACGATGCCATCCTGAAAAAAATCATTGAAGAGGCGGGAGAGGTATTGCTGGCAGCCAAGGACGGCGACCGGCAGCATCTCGTGTATGAGCTGGCCGATCTCTGGTTCCACTGCATGGTGCTGCTCGCCCACAAGGATTTGCGCCCGGAGGATGTGTTGCGCGAATTGGAGCGGCGCGAGGGCGTGTCCGGTATCGAGGAGAAAGCGAGCCGAAAATGAGCGACGATTGCCTGTTTTGCAGAATCGCGAGGGGCGAGATCCCGAGCCGGAAAATCTATGAGGATGAAGAGGTGTTCGCCTTCCATGATATTCATCCGGTTGCGCCGGTACATTTCATGCTGATTCCCAGGCAGCACATCGTCTCTTTGCTGGAAACGGAGGACAGCCAGCGATCCCTGCTGGGCAAGATGCTGTTGCTGGCATCGAAACTGGCGCGCGAACAGGGATTGGGCAACGGCTTTCGCACGGTGATCAACAGTGGCAGAGGGGGCGGGCAGGAAGTGTTCCACCTGCATGTGCATGTCATCGGTGGCGGCAATCTTCCGCCCATGGTCAGGCGCGACTAGCAGGGGAAACACTCGGTGTGCGGGCTGTTCGTACCGACACTGCCCTAGTTATGGTTTCTCAGGCGGCAAAATCACTGGGCTTTGGGTTTTGGCCTTCTTCCCACCTTGACCTGGATTACCACTTCACCCTGATTGCGCAACAGCCGTAGCGCGACCGTCTTGCCCGGAGTCAGGGCGGAAATTATTTCCAGCATCGAAGTCGTATCGATTTTCGCGTTATCCCCGATACCGGTCAGGATGTCGCCCGGCCGGATGCCGGCCTTGTCGGCGGGGCTGCCGCGCACGATCTCTGAAATCAGCACGCCCTGCATGTCATTCAGTTTGAATGATTCCGCCAGTTCCGGTGTCATGTCCTGCACTGCGACACCGATCCAGCCGCGGGTCACGGATCCGTTCTGGATGATCTGTTCCATGACCTTCTTTGCGGTGGAGACCGGTATGGCGAAGCCGATCCCAAGCGAGCCCCCATTCGGTGAATAGATGGCGCTGTTGATGCCGAGCAGATCCCCTTCCACATCGACCAGCGCGCCGCCGGAGTTGCCGGGATTGATGGCCGCATCCGTCTGGATGAAGTTCTCGAATGTGTTCAGGCCGAGATGGTTGCGCTTGAGCGCACTGATGATGCCCATGGTCACGGTCTGACCCACACCGAACGGATTGCCGACGGCCAGCACGATGTCGCCGACGTGCGCTGCGTCGGCACTGGTAAAGGTGATCGCCGGAAGGTTGTTGCCAGCTTCGATCTTGATGACGGCGAGATCGGTTTCGGGGTCGGTGCCGATGATATGTCCCTTTGCTTTGTGCCCGTCAGCGAAGGCCACCTCGATCTGGTCGGCCGACTCGACGACATGATGATTGGTCAGAATGTAGCCGTCATTGCTGACGATGACGCCCGATCCCAGGCTGGAGCTTTGCTGCGGCACGCCTTCCTCGAATTCATCCCCGAAAAAGAAACGGAAACGCGGGTCATCCATGAAGGGATGCGCGGGTTGCTTGACTTCGCTGGTGGTGAAGATATTGACCACGGAGGGCATTACCTTTTGTGCGGCATGGCTGAACCCGGAGCCCATGACGTCGCCGGCCGTGCCGTGCGGCTCATCCTGATACAGGGTAACCACGCCATTGCGCGAGACGGAAGGCAATAACGTCGGCTTGAGGGTGTGGATGACGAACAGAACAGCCAGCACGATGGTGGTGGCCTGGGCGAACAAGAGCCAGAATTTGCGCATGATATGATTCGGCTATGCAGTGAATAAGGATAGTGGTTGCCATGCAATTGACAGCGTTGCGCGATTATATCGAAATTGAACTGGATAGCAGCCGGTTTAAGGATTACTGCCCGAACGGACTGCAGGTCGAGGGCAAATCCGAAGTGGTCCGACTCGCCAGCGCAGTGACCGCCTCGCAGGAAGTGCTGGTAGCGGCCAGTAACTGGGGAGCGGATGCCATCCTCGTCCACCACGGCTATTTCTGGCGCGGCGAAAGCGCAACAATCACCGGGATCAGGAAGCGACGCATCTCCCATTTATTACAACATGACATCAGTTTGTTGGCCTATCACTTGCCGCTGGATGCCCATCCGGTGTGGGGAAACAATGCCCAACTGGCCAAACTGCTCGGGTTTGTCGAGCAAGGACGTTTTGGTGATCAGGCCATCGCCTGTCATGGCTGTTTGTCCCGCCCGCAGGCACTCGGTGAACTGGCGAGCGACCTGAAGCAAAAATTGCAACGTGCCCCACAGGTGATCGGGGAAATACGTGCGCGCATCAATCGGATTGCCTGGTGCAGCGGTGCGGCACAGTCTTATTTCGAACAAGCCATCGCACTGGAGGTGGACGCCTTTCTGACCGGCGAGATTTCCGAACAGAACGTACATATGGCACGGGAAACGGGCGTGGTTTTTATTGCGGCCGGGCATCATGCCACCGAAAAATATGGGGTGCAGGCACTGGCAGGCCATCTGGCAGAACGATTTGCGCTGGAACACCGCTTCTTCGACCAGGAAAACCCCATATGATGATGGGGCATTCTTAATTTCGTCATTGCTTTGAATTATGGCGTTGCGTACTATTCGCCCGTTGCGTGTAACACTTAATGCCTAACCCGTTTGGGTAGATATTCTTCGAATATGTTCATGGGGCAGCGCCATTCTGCTGCAGTGTATGCCTTGGATTGTTTGAATCTACAGCTGGGCATGACAGGAGGAAGTAGCATGAAAATAGTAACTTTGTTGGGCGGTTGCGCCTTGCTGGCACTTTCCGTTGGCGCAATTGCGGCTGATAACCAGGTGATGGCACCTGCGCAGGATGCAATGAAAGTATTGCAGGGCGCGGAAGTGAGTTATGCCCGTGATGTCCAACCTATCCTCATCGACTATTGTGTCAGCTGCCATCATCCTTCTCCCACCGCCAAGGGCTATGCCAAGAGCGGGCTTGACCTTACTTCCTACGAGGGGTTGATGAAAGGCACCAAGTTCGGCAAGGTCGTCGTTCCCGGCGATAGCGAGGCCAGCACATTCACCAAGCTGCTGACTGGCACCAACCGCGGATTGAAAATGCCGATGGGACTGAATGCTGGCGGAACGCTGGATCGGCAATACATCCTGACCTTGCGCAAGTGGGTCAAGCAGGGCGCAAAAAACAATTAATAATAAAAAAGCAGTACGCGGAGTGCGTAGCCATGCGCTCCAGCAGTGGGCAGTGGGTTGAATTGGGAGTCAACCCTGCGGGTCTGAAGGCGGCAACCAGATTTAGCATTGCCATCCTCCTTGTCTGAATGATTGATGTGGCAAAGACCGTTGCCACATCGATTTTTGTATAACGTATGACGAAAGGGATGAGAGTCATGACAGATAAAGTGGATCACAGCAAGCGGCGGATGTTGATCGCTGCGACATCGGCGGTGGGAGGCGTGGCCGCAGTTGGCGCGGCGACGCCCTTCGTGTTGAGCCTGATGCCGAGCGAGCGCGCCAAGGCCGCCGGCGCGCCGGTCGAGGTTGATATCGGTTCCATCGAGCCGGGTTCGATGTTAAGCATCGAGTGGCAGGGCAAGCCCGTCTGGATCGTGCGGCGCACTCCGCAGATGCTCGAACTGCTCGGCAAGCACAATGATGCGCTGGTCGATCCGGAATCCTCGATGCCGCAGCAGCCGGAGTATTGCAACAATGCCACCCGTTCGATCAAACCCGAAGTGCTGGTGGTGCTTGGGGTGTGTACCCATCTGGGCTGTTCGCCGACTTTCCGGCCAGAAGTTTCCCCGGCCGATCTTGGCGCAAACTGGGCGGGCGGCTGGTTCTGCCCCTGTCACGGCTCCCGCTTTGACCTGGCGGCACGTGTGTTCAAGGGGGTTCCTGCACCAACCAACCTGATTATTCCTCCGCACAAGTACTTGAGCGAGACTCGCCTGTTGATCGGCGACGATAGCCAAAGTCCTTCATCAGTACCAGACCGCAAATTGAGTGAAAACAGCCAATTGAACGGTGTCGATAGTAAAGGGGTTGCAGCATGATGAATCTTCTGACAAAACTGGTCGGTTGGATCGATGCGCGTTTCCCGCTGATCTCAACCTGGAAGGCGCATGCCTCGGAATACTATGCGCCCAAGAACTTCAATTTCTGGTACTTCTTTGGCTCCCTCGCGTTGTTGGTGCTGGTGATCCAGATCGTTTCCGGCATCTTCCTAACCATGAATTACAAGCCGGATGCGATGTTCGCTTTCGCTTCCGTTGAGTACATCATGCGCGATGTGCAGTGGGGCTGGATCCTGCGCTATATCCATTCCACCGGTGCCTCGATGTTCTTCGTGGTGATCTATCTCCACATGTTTCGCGGCATGATGTACGGTTCCTACCGTGCTCCGCGTGAATTGCTGTGGATCATCGGCATGATCATCTATCTGGCGCTGATGGGCGAAGCTTTCATGGGCTACCTGCTGCCGTGGGGACAGATGTCATTCTGGGGTGCTCAAGTGATCGTCAATCTGTTCTCTTCTGTCCCTTTCATCGGACATGATCTCGCGATTCTGATCCGGGGCGATTTCGTGGTTTCCGACATCACCCTGAACCGCTTTTTCGCGCTGCATGTGGTGGCGATCCCGCTGGTGCTGGTACTCATCATTGTGGCGCACCTGGTCGCCTTGCATGAAGTCGGCTCCAATAATCCTGACGGTGTGGAAATCAAGAAGCACAAAGATGCCAATGGCCATCCGCTGGATGGAATTCCGTTCCACCCCTATTACACAGTGAAGGATGGTGTGGGGGCAGTGGTGTTCCTGATGATTTTTGCGGCCATTGTTTTCTTCTCTCCGGAAATGGGAGGTTATTTCCTTGAAGACAACAACTTTGTCCCCGCCAATCCGATGAAGACACCTGAACACATCGCGCCAGTGTGGTATTTCACCCCTTACTACGCCATCCTGCGCGCTGTGCCGCCGCTGTTCGGTTCGCAGTTCCCGGGTGTGGTAGCGATGGGGGTTGCCACTGTGGCTTTCTTCTTCCTGCCCTGGCTGGATCGGGGCAAGGTCAAATCGATTCGTTATCGCGGCCCGATCTACAAGGTTTTCCTGGCTGCTTTTGTGGTGAGTTTCGTGGGCTTGGGTTATTTGGGGCTGATGCCGGCGACACCAACCTTTACGCTGATCTCGCGCGTTCTGGCGGTCGTGTACTTTGCATTCTTCATTCTGATGCCCTGGTACACCCGGATCGACAAATGCAAGCCTGAACCGGACCGTGTTACGTCCAAATAATTGAGAGGGGTTCGTTGACATGAATGCAATCAAGAAAATATGCATGCTGCTCCTGCTGACGGCAGTACCGGCTTGGGCGTTTGCCAGCGGTGCAGGTGTCCATCTGGACAAGGCACCGGTCAATCTGCAGGATCAGGCATCCTTGCAACGCGGCGCAAAGCTGTTTACCTCGCGTTGTCTGGCGTGCCATGCGGCGGCATCCATGCGCTACAACCGTTTGCACGATATCGGCATGAGCGACGATCAGATCAAGGCCGAACTTGAACTGCCGGAAGATGTAAAAGTCGGTTCGACCATGCAAGCGGCGATGGATGCCAACTCTGCCAAACTGGCTTACGGCGTCGCGCCTCCCGACTTGAGCGTGATTTCCCGTTCGCGAAGCGCCGACTGGCTTTACACCTATCTGCGCAGTTTTTACGTGGACGTGAGCCGCCCCAGCGGCTGGAATAACACGGTATTCCCGAATGTCGGAATGCCGTTCGTTCTGTCTGACTTGCAGGGAGAGCAACATGCCGAGGCCGAGCAACATGAGGGTCACGTCATGCAGAAGCTCATACTCAAGACGCCGGGTGCTTTGACACCCGCCGAATATGACAATGCGATCGCCGATCTGACCAATTATCTGGTCTTCATGGGCGAACCCGCCAAAATGGTGCGTCATCAAATCGGCTGGGTCGTGCTGGGCTTCCTGTTCGTTCTGTTCTTGCTCATCTATGCCCTGAAAAAGGAAATCTGGAGAGATCTGCACTGAATGGATTGAATTCAATGCTGTGTTTGTGGTAATTTGCGCACCGCTTTACTCGGTGCCAAGACGGCGAAGCGGTACGCTTCGCCGTTTGGTTTTTGATGCAATACATTGTTTCTGGGTGGTAATTCTATGATGACGCTTTATTCGGGGACGACTGATCCCTACAGCCATCGTTGTCGTTTTGTCCTGTTTGAAAAGGGCATGGACTTTGAGGTGATTGATGTCGATGTATTCAACAAGCCGGAAGATCTGGCTGTGATGAATCCATACAACAAAGTACCGGTGCTGGTGGAACGCGACCTCATCCTGTACGAAGCCAACATCATCAATGAATATATCGATGAGCGTTTTCCGCATCCTCAACTCATGCCGCCCGATCCGGTCATGCGCGCCCGCGCCCGCTTGTTCCTGCATCGTTTCGAACAGGAGTTGTTCTGCCATATTGAAGGCCTGGAAAGCAACAATGCCAAGGCGAACGAAAGGGCACGCGAAGCAGTGCGTTCCAACCTGACCCAGATTGCCCCGATTTTTGCAAAACAGAAATTCATGCTGGGAGACGAGTTTTCCATGCTTGATGTCGCCATTGCACCGTTATTGTGGCGACTCGAACATTATGGAGTCCATCTCGACAAGGATGCGACACCCTTGATGAAATATGCCGAGCGCCTGTTTTCCCGCCAAGGCTTCATCGAGGCGCTTACGCCTGCCGAAAAAGCCATGCGCAAGTGATTGCATGACGACAGTATCCTCCACCAAACCCTATCTGATTCGGGCCATCTACGATTGGTGTGCTGACTCCGGCTACACACCTTATCTGGCCGTGCAGGTGGACGATTACACTCAAGTCCCGTCGGCCTACGTCAAGGATGGCCGGATCGTTTTGAATATCGGGGCGGATGCGGTCAAGAACTTGCAGATCGGAAATGAAGATATCACTTGTGGAGGTCGATTCGGCGGAGTGCCACACCAATTGATTGTGCCAGTCTCTGCCGTGATCGGCATCTTTGCCAAAGAGAATGGACAGGGGTTGGTGTTTCAGGAGCAGGAGGCGACGCAAACAGTTTCTGGCGATCGGGGTGGGATAGATGATCCCTCGCCGTCACCTTCAGGCAAACCAAAACTGACCATTGTCAAATAACTCAATGGAAATGTACCGGTAAAAAAGCCGCAGACAATTCTGCGGCTTTTTTAATTGCGAGAACGACTTAAGCGGAGATGGCTGGTGTCAGAAAGCCTTGCATGTTGCGCAAGGCCTTTTGCTCGATCTGGCGAATCCGTTCTGCCGAAACATTGAACTCGGCTGCCAATTCATGCAATGTCGCCGCGTGGTCCTCCCGTAGCCAGCGCGCTTCCACGATGCGGCGGCTACGCTCATCCAGACTACCCAAGGCCTTGGCGAGGCCGGCACTCTGCAAATGTTCGCGCTCCGAACTTTCCAGAATGGCCGAGGGCTCATGCTCCGCGCTGTCCGCCAGATACATGATCGGAGCATAACTTTCGTCTTCATCGCCCGTGGTGGGATCGAGCGCCAGTTCGTGCCCGGCAAAACGCCCCTCCATCTCGACCACATCTTGCTCGCTCACGTTGAGTTGCCGTGCAATTTCGCTCACCTGCTGCGGTCGCAAGGGTTCCAGCCCGGGTTTCATACTACGCAGGTTGAAGAACAGTTTGCGCTGTGCCTTGGTGGTGGCGATCTTGACCATGCGCCAGTTGCGCACCACGAA
>JAVHSB010000209.1:0-2263 GCA_036171955.1 Sideroxydans sp. | reverse complement strand
TAACGCCTATCCGATGCAGGGGCGCAACCTCATGGTGAACGCGAACTACCAGTTTTAGTCGCCGAGTCGCGTCAACCCGTTCTCGGGCAGCAAAGGCGGGCCGCTGTCGCCCGCACTGCTTTTTCTGTTAAAGTTCGCGCCAATCAAGCTTTGGCGCGAACTATTATTTAGGGGGCAATTATGAGCATTCTGCAAAACAAAACATTCCGGATCGCGTCCGGGCTGGTGCTGCTGATGGCGGCGACGCGCTTCAACCATTTCGGTTCCGCGGTCGCTGTGCCGGACGCATCCTATGCCGTGTTCTTTCTCGGCGGCCTGTTCCTTGGTCGTGCGCGTGCTGCGCTGGCGATCCTTGCGTTGCTGCTGCTTGAAGCGGCACTGGTGGATTTTTATGCGATCAACTTTGGCGGCATCAGCGCCTATTGCGTTACCTCGGCCTACGCCTTCCTGGTGCTCGCCTATGGCGCGCTGTGGTTCGCCGGGCGCGGGTATGCTCCGCATCACGCGCTGAACGGCAAGGGCGCGCTCGGTTTGCTGGCGGCTGCGGCCGCGGCCGGGGCGGCCGCGTTCGTCATTGCCAATGTCAGCTTCTATCTGCTCGCGGGCTATTTTGAGCAGATGGGCGTGTGGCAGTACGTGGCCAGCGTGGCGCAGTACTTCATGCCTTACGTCCTGGTGACGATGTTTTATGTCGGCGTGGCTTTTGCCGTGCAGGCGCTGGTGCATTTTTTTGGCCATACCCAGCAGAAAACCGATGCGGTCTGAACCGGCGTGTAGCGCAACTTCGTTCAGATGACCAGTTCCCAGCTTTATCTGCGTTTGCTGCGCTATGTCCGCCCGCATTGGCAGGCGTTCGCCGTGTCCATTCTCGGCATGGTGGTGGCGGCGGCGACCGAGCCGCTGTTGCCCGCGCTGCTCAAGCCTTTCCTCGACGGCACTTTCGTGCACAAGGACGACCTGGTGATGCGCTGGGCGCCGGTGTTCATTCTAGGCATCTTTTTTGTACGCGGGCTGGCCGGTTTTTTCGGTTCCTACGCCATTCACTGGGTTGGCAACCGCGTGGTGATGGACCTGCGCGCCGAGATGTTCGGCAAGCTGATGACGCTGCCGACCCGCTATTATGACGAGCACGCCACCGGCCAGCTCATCTCCAGGCTGACCTACGACGTGACCAATGTCACGGCGGCGGCCACCAGTGTGGTCACGGTCTCCATCCGCGATTCGATCATCATCCTGGGGCTGCTCGGCTGGCTGTTCTATCTCGACTGGAAACTGACCCTGATCTCGCTCACCATCGCGCCGATCGTGGGGCTCATCATCCAGACCATCAACCGCAGACTGCGCAATGCCAGCCGCAACACGCAACAGGCAATGGGCAGCATCACCCAGGTCATCGAGGAAAGCGTGACCGCGCACAAGGTGGTCAAACTCTTCGGCGGCCAGGCCTACGAGCAGCAGCGCTTCAATACCGAGATCAACTGGGTGCGCCGTTACATGATGAAGCAGGCGGCCGCCGCGGTGGCGAACGTGCCGCTGGTGCAGATGGTTGCGGCCATCGCCTTGTCGTTCGTGATCTATCTTGCCATCGGCAAGGCCGAGAGCGACGCCACCACCGTGGGCGGCTTCCTTTCATTTGTCGCGGCGATGCTGATGCTGACGGCGCCGCTCAAGCGCATCGCCAGCATCACCGAATACATCCAGCGCGGGCTGGCGGCGGCGGAAAGCGTGTTCGAATTGCTCGACAGCGAAAGCGAAATCGAGAGTGGCAAGCTGCAATTGGGTCGGGCGCGGGGGGCGCTGCAACTCGAGCACGTCGGCTTCGCCTACGGCGCGGACGGGCGCATGGCGTTGCACGACATCGATCTGGATATTCCGGCGGGACAAGTGGTGGCGCTGGTCGGCGCATCGGGCAGCGGCAAGAGCACACTGGCAAACTTGGTGCCGCGTTTCTATGAATTGAGCAGCGGACGCATCCTGCTCGACGGGCAGGATATCCGCGAGGTGACGCTGGCCAGTCTGCGCGCCAACATCGCCCTGGTGAGCCAGGAAGTGGTGCTGTTCAACGATACCATCGCGGCCAACATTGCCTATGGCCAGATGCGCGAGGTGCCGGAGAGCGAGATCGTCGCGGCCGCGACCGCCGCCCATGCGATGGAGTTCATCCGAGACATGCCGCAGGGATTGCAGACGCTGGTCGGCGAAAAGGGCGTGCGCTTGTCGGGCGGGCAGCGCCAGCGCATCGCCATTGCGCGCGCGATCCTGA
>JAVHSB010000208.1:0-2282 GCA_036171955.1 Sideroxydans sp. | reverse complement strand
AGCGGTCTATCTCCCCGAAAACGATGTCCTGTGTGCCGATGATGGCAACCACGTCGGCGATCATGTGTCCGCGCACCATCTCGTCCAGCCCCGCCAGATGGGCGAAGCCGGGCGCGCGAATTTTCATGCGGTAAGGCTTGTTCGCCCCGTCCGCCACCAGGTAAATGCCAAACTCGCCCTTGGGGTGCTCGACGGCCGAGTACACCTCGCCCGCCGGCACATGGAACCCCTCGGTGAACAGTTTGAAGTGATGGATCAGCTCTTCCATGTTCTGCTTCATCGACTCGCGCTTGGGCGGCACGAACTTGGAGTCATCCGCAATCACCGGCCCCGGATTCTTGCGCAGCCAGTCTATGCATTGCTTGATGATGCGGTTGGACTGGCGCATCTCTTCCATCCGCACCAGATAACGATCGTAGCAATCGCCTTCCACGCCGACCGGAATGTCGAAATCGAGCCGGTCATACACTTCATACGGCTGCTTCTTGCGCAGATCCCATACCACCCCAGATCCGCGCAGCATCGGCCCGGTGAAACCCATTGCCATGGCGCGCTCCGGCGACACGACGCCGATGCCTACCGTACGCTGCTTCCAGATGCGGTTGTCGGTCAGCAGGGTTTCGTATTCATCGACATAACCGGGGAAGCGATTGGTGAACTGTTCCAGGAAATCCAGCAGGGAACCCTGCCGGTCGGCGTTCATTCTCTTGATTGCTTCCTCGTTATGGATCTTGCTGGCGCGGTACTGCGGCATGCTGTCCGGCAGATCGCGATAGACGCCGCCCGGACGATAGTAGGCGGCATGCATGCGCGCGCCGGAAACCGCTTCATAGGCATCGAACAGGTCTTCCCGCTCGCGAAAAGTGTAGAAGAACATGGTCATCGCGCCGAGGTCGATGCCAGACGCGCCCAGCCACAACAAGTGGTTCAGGATGCGCGTGATCTCGTCGAACATGACCCGGATGTACTGCGCGCGCAACGGCACTTCGATGCCTGCCAGCTTCTCGATTGCCATCACGTAGGCATGCTCGTTCACCATCATCGAGACATAGTCGAGCCGATCCATGTAGGGCACGGATTGCAGGAATGTCTTGTGTTCGGCCAGCTTTTCGGTGGCACGATGCAGCAGGCCGATGTGCGGGTCAGCGCGCTCGACGACTTCCCCGTCCAGCTCCAGCACCAGGCGCAGCACACCATGCGCAGCCGGGTGCTGCGGGCCAAAGTTCATTGTGTAGTTTTTGATCTCAGCCATATCCTCACCGCTTCACTGACAAATCACTGCGTTCTCACAATGAACTTCGGCGCAGGCTAACTTGCACAAGCAAGTTAAGGCCGCAGGCAGGCCGGAGCCAAAATTCATCGTGTAATTTTTGATTTCAGCCATAAGTCCGCCTCAATTACGTCCGTATTGTTCTTCGCGCAGCGAGCGCGGTGTGATCTCGCGCGGTTCGATTGAAACCGGCTCATAGATCACGCGCTGTTGCGTAGCGTCATAGCGCATTTCCACGTTACCCGACAGAGGGAAATCCTTGCGGAACGGATTCCCGACGAAGCCATAGTCGGTCAGGATGCGCCGCAGATCGGGATGCCCGGTAAACAGGATGCCGTACAAATCGAATGCCTCGCGCTCGTACCAGTTTGCCGATGGCCAGATTCCTGACACGGAAGGCAGGATCGGCATGGCATCGTCTTCGGCAAACACGCGCACGCGCAGGCGCAGGTTGTGGGCAATGGATAAAAGATGATAGACCGCCGCAAAGCGCGGGCCCGCATGGGCAACATCCGCAACGTAACGCCCGTCCTCGCAGGTTTCGCTGCCATAGGTGGAATAATCCATCCCGCAAATATCGATCAATTCCTCGAAGTGCAGGTCGGCGTCATCCTTCAGTCGCGCTAACACGCCCAGCATATCGGCCGCCCTGACCGACAGTGTCAACTCGCCCAGACGCTGCTCGAGTCCGGCCACTGCCGCGCCGAAAGATTCATTCAGATTGGATTTCAGAATATCGAGATCGCTTGCCATGATTTGCCTATCGCGCAATGGTATTGGTGCGCTTGATCTTGTTTTGCAGCTGGATCACCCCGTACAGCAGAGCTTCGGCCGTCGGCGGGCAGCCGGGAACGTAAATATCCACCGGCACGATGCGGTCGCACCCGCGTACCACCGAATAGGAGTAATGGTAGTAACCGCCACCATTGGCGCAGGACCCCATGGAAATCACCCAGCGCGGCTCGGCCATCTGGTCGTACACCTTGCGCAATGCCGGCGCCATCTTGTTGCA
>JAVHSB010000207.1:0-2294 GCA_036171955.1 Sideroxydans sp. | reverse complement strand
CAGGGACCTGCGGATTAACAGTCCGTCGCTCTACCAACTGAGCTATCAGGGAATTGATGAGGTCGCTATACTAATGGGAGTGGGTATTTCGGTCAACAGTTGGAAGCGAAAAATAATGCTCCGGGAATGCATTTTTCATAATCAGTTGACTTCTATCCGAATACAATAAACAGCATGGATAAAAAAACAGTCTTGATCAAAACCAGCAAGGGCGAGAGCGAGGTTTCTGGCATGTCGGGAGACATGAAGCGCGTGCTTTTGCTGATAGATGGGTATTCCAAACTGGATAATGTGATCAAGCGTGCCCCGCCGAGTTTGCGCGGGGATATTCCGGAAATCATTCAACGTCTGTTGGATGCGGAATTGATCATCGACAAGGCAGCAGCCAATTCTGCAATCAAAATTGTCAGCCCGCGGATCGTCGCGCCGAAAACCGAAGCGGCCGGGGAGGAACTGGATTTCACCAGCATGTTCAAGTCTTCCAGTCCGGCCGGTGCTGCGGGGGCAGACTCGACCGGAAAGGCGCTGGCCGATTTGCGTTCAGCCGAAAAACAAAAAGAACTGGAGCAACAAAAAGCCAGGGCGGAAGCAAAAAGACTGGCGGAGATCGAGGCCAAAGCCAAGGCGGAGGCTGAATTGCGCCATCGTGCGGCGCTTGAAGCGGCAGCCAAGGCAAAACGCGAAGCGGAAGAACGTGGGCGGCACGAGGCTGAGGCGGCGGCCCGAGCGAAAGCAGAGGCCGATCGGATAAAGGCTGAAGAAGAATCTCTCGCCCGCGCCAGAGCCGAGGCGGAGGAAAGGAAACGGCGCGAGGAAGCCGAGGCGGCAAGGATCAGGGCTGAAGAAGAGGCTCAAGCCCGTGCCAAGGTGGAAGCGGAAGAGCGCAAACGGCGTGAAGCTGAAGCGGCACGGGTCAAGGCCGAGCTGGAAGCGGCAAAGGCACGCGCCGAAGCGGGGGCGCGAGTACTGGCTGAAGAACGGGCCAGAAAAGAAGCAGAAGAGCGGAAACGGCGCGAGGAGGCGGAGGCCGCAAGGATCAAGGCCGAACAAGAGGCTGCTTCCCGCGCCAAGGCGGAAACAGAAGAGCGGAAGCGGCGCGAAGAGGCGGAGGCCGCAAGGATCAAGGCCGAACAAGAGGCTGCTGCCCGTGCCAAGGCGGAGGCGGAAGAACGGAAGCGGCGCGAAGAGGCTGAAGCGGCAAGGGCCAAGGCCGAGCTGGAAGCGGCAAAGGTACGTGCTGAAGCGGAGGCACGTGCACTGGCTGAAGAACGGGCCAGAGTAGAAGCAGAGGAACTGAAACGGCGCGAGAAGGCGGAGGCCGCAAGGATCAGAGCCGAACAAGAGGCTGCTGCGCGCGCAAAGGCCGAGGAACGCAAGCGGCATGAAGAAGCCGAAGCGGCACGGGTCAGGGCCGAACAAGAAAAGCACAAACAGGAAGAGATTGCGGCAGCGCCGACTGCCAGTGTCGGCACTCCTTTCCAGATTGATCTCGGCGGGCTGCAAGGAATGGAATCCGCTCCCGTGATGGTCGAGCAGGATGTGCCGGCCCAACCCGCCGTCCCTGAACCCACGGCGATGGCAGAGTCCATGGTCGACATCGAGCCTGGCAAGGACGAGACAGAACAGCCAGAGATCGTACTTGAGTCGGCGCACATACCGGACGAGCAGGAAGCCCTGCAAACTAACAGCGAGCGCGAGGCAGTCGCGCAGGCGGAGGCCCAGCAACTGGCTGCCGAACAGGCGGCCGCATGGGCCGCGGCCGAACAACGCGCGTCCCTGCAAAGCAAAATGGATGTGGAACAGGCCGCTTTGCAGGCTTCACTGGCGCAGGCAAAAGAGTTGCAGAAAGCCAATCGGTACAGACAGCGCAGATCACTGCCGCTGGGCAAGATCGCGTCCGGTCTGCTTGGACTGGCGCTCGTGTTGATTCTGGTGTTGCCTATGTTTTGGCCGATGGACGAATACATCGCCCCGCTCGAGCAGCAGCTATCCGCCCGTTTGGGGCAACCGGTAAAGATGGGCGGACTGAAGGTGGCGTTGCTGCCACTGCCAACAATGGAGGTTCGGCAATTAACGATCGGCAGCAAGCAGGAATTGACTGTGCAAAGTGCGAATGTCCATTTCGAATTGATGAGCCTGTTCTCGCCTGACAAGGTTCTGGACAAGGCAGAACTGCAAGGGATTGTCGTCGATGGAAAGCAATTGGAGCAGGTGTTGGGTTGGCTCAAGGGGCTGGATGGCAACGGTGCGTTCTCTTTGCGCCAGGTTAGCTTGCAGGATGTTCAGATCAAATC
>JAVHSB010000206.1:0-2300 GCA_036171955.1 Sideroxydans sp. | reverse complement strand
GAATTTCATCTGCACGCCGAGTTTCTCGATGGTGGGACGCACATAGTCGTGCACGCCCACCGAACTGCCGCCGGACACCAGCAACACGTCGTATTCCAGGCCGCGCCGGAGAAATTGTTCCAGTTCGGCCGGATCGTCGCGCGCAATGCCGAGGCGCTCCGGCGCCAGCCCGAGTGCCTGCATCTGACCCATCAGCGCGTAGCTGTTTGAATCGGGGATCTTGGTCGGATCGATCGGTTCGCCCATGCCTTCCAGCTCGTCGCCGGTGGACAGGATCGCCACGCGCGGACGGCGGAACACCCCGACCTGCACGGCCTTGACCGTGGCCAGTACGCCGATCACGCCGGGCGTGATCTCGGTGCCCGCCGCCAACACGAGGTCTCCGACCTGCATGTTCTCGCCACGCGGGCGCACGTCGTGGCCTGGCCTGGCGGCTGTGTTGATCTGCACCCGCAGGACGGAGATTTCCTGCGTGTCTTCCACGCGCATCACCGCATCGGCGCCGGGAGGCAGCGGCGCGCCGGTCATGATGCGCGCGCACTGCCCGGACGCGACGGTTCGCGTCGGCATGTCGCCCGCCCGAATATCTTCGATGACTTCGAGTTCGACCGGTGTCTGCGCCAGATCGGCACTGCGCACGGCAAAGCCGTCCATCGCCGAAACAGCATAGGGGGGCAGATCGCGATTGGCGCGGATATCTTCGGCCAGCACGCGCCCCAGTGATTGTTCCAGCCCGACGGTCTCGCTGCCCAGCACGGCGACAGAGTCAAAAACGATGCGTTGCGCCGCACTCACGCGTAAATGTTCCATCAACTTTCCCTTTGTGATTTGCAGGTATTTGTCCAACGACTGCGGCGGGACATCCGTTGCATCGCCCTGCGAAGCAATTCACCACCGCAAATTCCAAAAGCGTCAGGGCTGCAATTTGTCGCGATGCGCCTCGATCGCCGCGCGCACGAAAGCGGACAAATCGTTGCCGCCTCCGGCATCCAGCTCAACGAGCAGGGCGCGGCGCATGCGCGGCGCCCAGAAATTCTTCAGGTGCAGGGCGACTCCCAGCAGCGCCGCGTCCCGCTCCGGCTGCGGCGCGAAGAAATCGCCGATCCGGTTCGCCATGCGGATCAGATTCCGCACATCCATTCAGGCCACCACCCTTTCACCGTGCGCATAGGCGACGAATTCCTCGCCGCGCGCAAATCCCAGCAGCGTCATGTCCAGCGCCCCGGCAGTGGCGACCGCAAGGGCGGTCGGCGCCGAAATCGCCACCAAACAATCGATGCCGACGGTCGCCGCCTTTTGCACCAGCTCGACGCTGGCGCGGCTGGTGAGCAGCAGAAAGCCGGTGGAAAAATCCGCCTGCTGCCGCGCCAGCGCACCGATCAGCTTGTCCAGCGCGTTGTGGCGCCCCACATCCTCACACACCCGTAGCAGCTCGCCGCTGCGCGAGCTCCATGCTGCCGCATGCGCGGCGCCGGTCAGTCGATTCAGCGGCTGCCGCTGCGCGAGCTGGCACAGTGCCGCACGCAGTGCAGCCACCCTGATCGGCTGCCCCGGCGTCACCGGCGGCAAGGGGCGCGCCATCTGCGCCAGGCTTTCCAGTCCGCACAGACCGCAGCCAGTGCGCCCGCTCAGGTTGCGCCGCTTCTGCTTGAGCTGCTGGAACGCGCCGCCGCCGATGCGGCAATGGACGGTGATCCCATCTTCACTGCGCGTGACTTCCGCCCCCATGAATTCGCTGCGGCGGCTGACGATGCCCTCGCTCAGCGCGAAACCCAGCGCGAAATCCTCCAGCTCGCACGGCGTGGCCAGCATCACCGCATGCGATACGCCGTTGAACTCCAGCGCGATCGGCGTCTCCACCGCCAGCCTGTCCTGTTCCGCGCAACACCCCTCCCCGCGCCAGCGCACAATGCCTTGCGTGCTGAAGGTTGCATCGAGCTGCGCTACGGCTGGCATGGGCGCACCTCGACCGCGGTGACCTTGTATTCCGGGCAATTGGTGGCCCAGTCCGAACTTTGCGTCGTCACGGCATTCACGCGCGATGCCGGAAAATGGAAAGTGGTATAGACCACGCCGGGTTGCAGGCGGTGCGAGATGCACGCATGCAATTCCGTGCTGCCGACGCGGCTGGTCAGGCGGATGCGGTCGCCGTCGCGGATGCCGCGTTCTTCCGCATCGTGCGGATGGATTTCCAGCACGTCCTCGCCATGCCACTGCACGTTCGCGGTGCGCCGCGTCTGCGCGCCCACGTTGTATTGCGCCAGGATGCGGCCGGTCGTCAGGATCAGCGGGAATTTGCG
>JAVHSB010000205.1:0-2302 GCA_036171955.1 Sideroxydans sp. | reverse complement strand
CGCAATTCATTGCGCGATTGCTTGAAGATGGCCATCGCGCAATGAATTGCGCTCCCACAGCACTATCAGAAGTAACCTTCCTTCTTGCGCAACTCCATCGACGCATCGGATGTCTGGTCGTCCATGCGCGTCGCGCCGCGTTCGGTGATGCGCGTCGAGGCTGTCTCCGCGATGATCTCGTCCACCGTGCGCGCCGTGGATTCGACCGGCGCGGTGCAGGTCATGTCGCCCACGGTGCGGAAGCGCACCGACACCACCTCCACCTTCTCGCCCGGTTTGGGCTGCACCAGATGCGACACCGGGATCAGGTTGCCGCCGCGCCGGATCACCTCGCGTTCGTGGGCGAAGTAAATGTGCGGGATGTGCAGGCGCTCGCGCCCGATGTATTCCCATATGTCGGTCTCGGTCCAGTTGCTGATCGGGAATACGCGGATGTTCTCGCCGGGATGCACGCGCGTGTTGTACAGGTCCCACAACTCGGGGCGTTGGTTCTTCGGGTCCCACTGTCCGAACTCGTCGCGGAAGGAAAAGATGCGCTCCTTGGCGCGCGCCTTTTCCTCGTCGCGGCGCGCGCCGCCGAGGCAGGCGTCAAAGCCGAATTCGGCGATGGTCTCCAGCAGCGTCACCGACTGGTAGGGATTGCGCGGTTTGCTCTCGTCCTTGATGACGATGCTGCCGCGCCTGATCGAATCTTCCAGCGAACGCACGATCAGCCGCTCGCCCAGATCAGTCGCCAGCTTGTCGCGGCATGCGATCACCTCCGGGAAGTTGTGCTCGGTGTCGATGTGCACCAGCGGGAACGGGAACTTCGCCGGGCGAAACGCCTTCTCCGCCAGGCGCAACATGACGATGGAGTCCTTGCCGCCGGAGAACAGCAGCGCCGGATACTTACACTCCGCCGCGACCTCGCGCATGATGTGGATGGATTCCGACTCCAGCGTGTCAAGGTGGGACAGGGTGAATTTGCTCATGACGTTGTCTACCAGTTTCATTTTTATTGCTCCGCAGTGATGCGATCGCTTTCTGTTTTACGGGCAGCGATCGCGATGATCCTTTCGCGGATCGCCTGCAAGGAAGTGCTACTCGTGGCCTGCACTCCACTGCCATGCGCCACTTTCGAACCCTGGCTCACATGCAGTCCGCATTCCTTGCTCTTCGGATCTTCCCACCACCATCTGCCAGCGCGGATGTCCTCGCCGGGTGTGACCGAGCGTGTGCATGGCGCGCATCCGAGGCTGGGATAGAACTGGTCGTGCAACTTGTTGTAGGGCACGTCGTTCTGGCGGATGTACGCCCACACGTCGTTGTTCGACCACTCCAGCAGCGGGTTGAATTTCTGCAGGCCGTTGTCGCCATCGAACGCGGAAACCTCCAGCGTGCCGCGCGTCACGGCCTGGTCGCGGCGCATGCCGGTGATCCACGCGCCCTGCCCCTTCAAGGCTCGGCGCAGCGGCTCCACCTTGCGCACGAAGCAGCAGCGTTTGCGGCTTTCGACGCTGTCGTAAAAGCCATTGATGCCGTGCTGCGCGACATATTCCTCGACCAGCTTGCTGTCCGGGAAATAGACCTGCAAGGGCACGGCATAACGCCGGTTCACTTCCTGCACCAGGTCGTAAGTCTCCTGCGGCAGACGCCCGGTATCGAGGCTGAACATGGTGATATCCGGTTGGTACTTGGCGATCAGGTCGGTCAGTACCATATCTTCCGCGCCCAGACTGTTGGCGAACACAACAGGGGAGAACTCGCTGGTAGCCAGGCGCAACACCTGCAGGGTGTCGGCGATCTTTTGATTCAGTTCGGTATTCATTTTGGCAATGCCTCCTTCAAATCAAGTTGTTTGTCCCTGCCGGTGGCGAACTCCGCCACCTTGACCGTCCACGCATCCACTCTGGCGCTGGTGGCGCTGACCCCGTCGTGGTCGGCTTCGGCGTGCCCGGCTGCCGTCTGCGCGGCATGCGCGAATTCGGCGGCGATCTCGTCGGGCGCCAGCAGGTTGAGTTGCTCCGCCAGCTTTCCCAGATCGTCCTGGCGCGCACCGCCCAGCAATTGCGCCACGCCGGAACCGAGCAGCCGCAGGATGGATTCGTTGCACTGCGCCGCTTCCGCATACTTGCGCTGGAACACCAGCGCGTTGCGGTATTCGCGTTCGTGCGCCGCCTCGAAGAAGTTGGCGCCGATCAGCACCTGCGAAGCGCCCGCGCACTCGCCACCGCCGAGATTCAGCACACGGAAGTCGGTCTTGTCGCCGAAGTCCTGCATCACGCCGTGCAACTCCTCCGCCTTCACTTGCGCCAGGTCATCC
>JAVHSB010000204.1:0-2329 GCA_036171955.1 Sideroxydans sp. | reverse complement strand
GTGCTGATGCACGACCCGACCAGTCTGTTCCGTTTCGAGGAACACGATATCTACCTGCCGATGTTCGTCCTGGAAGAACTGGACAACAACAAGAAGGGCATGACTGAAGTCGCCCGCAACGCGCGCCAGGCCAGCCGCTTCCTCGACAATCTGGTCAGCGAATCCGAGGAAAGCATCAACGCAGGTGTAGCCCTGGATGCGCTGGGCAACAAAAATGCGACCGGACGGTTGTTTTTGCAAACCGAATTCATCACGCATCAATTGCCGGAGAACCTCGCCAACGGCAAGGCGGACAACGCCATCCTGGCAGTGGTCGCCCATCTGCACAAGCAACAGGAGAAACGACAGGTCACGCTGGTGTCCAAGGACATCAACATGCGCATCAAGGCGCGCGCGCTGGGCTTGTCCGCCCAGGATTACTTCAACGACAAGGTATTGGAAGACACCGACTTGTTGTATGCCGGGGTGCGCGAACTGCCCGCAGACTTCTGGGAGTCGCATGGCAAGGATATGCAGTCCGGCACCCAGGCCGGCCAAACCTTCTACACGATCCGGGGTCCGCTGTGCAAAGACCTTCTGGTGAACGAATTCGTTTATCAGGACAGCGCGGAAAAGCCATTCTATGCCGTGGTTTCGGCACAGAATGACGATAGCGCCACCCTGCTCACTATCACCGACTACACCCACGGCAAGAACGCGATCTGGGGCGTCACCGCACGCAACCGAGAACAGAATTTCGTGCTCAACCTGCTGATGAACCCGGAGATCGACTTCGTCACTCTGCTGGGGCAGGCCGGCACAGGCAAGACCCTGCTGACACTGGCCGCCGGACTGATGCAGGTGCTGGAACACAAGATTTACTCGGAGATCATCATGACCCGCGTCACCGTTTCGGTCGGCGAGGACATCGGCTTCCTCCCCGGCACCGAGGAAGAAAAAATGTCTCCCTGGATGGGCGCCCTCGACGACAATCTGGACGTGCTCAACCAGTCCGCTGACGAAGGCGGCGAATGGGGGCGCGCCGCGACAAGAGACCTGATCCGTTCGCGCATCAAGATCAAATCGCTCAACTTCATGCGCGGGCGCACCTTCCTCAACAAGTTCCTCATCATCGACGAAGCGCAGAACCTTACGCCTAAACAAATGAAGACGCTGATCACCCGTGCCGGCCCCGGCACCAAGGTCGTGTGCATGGGCAACATCGCGCAGATCGACACACCCTATCTGACCGAAGGCAGCTCCGGACTAACTTATGTGGTGGACCGCTTCAAGGGTTGGGCGCATAGCGGGCATGTGACGCTGCAACGCGGCGAGCGTTCACGCCTGGCCGATCACGCGGGTGAAGTGCTGTGAACGATCCGCGCGACAAAACCGACAACGAGTGGCGCGAGGAATTGACGCAGGAGCAATACGAAGTGTGCCGCAAATGCGGCACCGAACCGGCATTCACCGGAGAATACTGGGATTGCCACGACATGGGCACCTACCGCTGCGTTTGCTGCGGTGCGCCGCTGTTCGATTCCGAGACCAAATACGAATCCGGCACGGGCTGGCCCAGCTTCTGGGAACCGATCAACGAGGAGGCCATCGGATACGACGACGAGGATCCGCTCGGACTGGGTCGCATCGAAGTCTTGTGCGCGAACTGCGGCTCCCACCTCGGCCATGTATTCGAGGATGGCCCGGAGCCGACCGGAACGCGCTACTGCATCAACTCCGCCTCGCTGGCACTGGATAGAAAATGAAACTGCTGTTCGATCTCTTTCCCGTTATTCTCTTCTTTGTCATTTTCAAGGTCGCCGGCGTGTTCGCCGCCACCGCAGCGGCCATCGCCGCGACCTTGGTGCAGGTTGTCTGGGTGAAATATCGCCACGGCAAGGTGGACACCATGCTGTGGGTCAGCCTCGGCATCATCACGGTGTTCGGCGGTGCCACCCTGCTGCTGCACGACGAGACTTTCATCAAGTGGAAGCCGACTATCCTTTACTGGTTCTTTGCCGCTGCGTTGCTGTTTTCCGCCGGCGTACTGAAAAAGAATCTTATGCGCGCCCTATTACAGGAAAAAATGGCACTGCCGGACCCGGTGTGGCAACGCCTGAATCTGGCCTGGAGCGCATTCTTCGCCCTGCTCGGTATTCTCAATCTGTATGTCGCCTACAGTTTCAGCACCGATGCCTGGGTGAACTTCAAACTGTTCGGTGCCACTGGCATTATGCTGTTGTTCATCTTGGCGCAGGCAGCCCTGCTGGCCAAGCACGTAGAAGAAGACCACAAGGAAAACTGACATGTTGTATGCCATCTTCGGACAAGACGTTGAGAGTAGTCTGGA
>JAVHSB010000203.1:0-2330 GCA_036171955.1 Sideroxydans sp. | reverse complement strand
GTGATGACGTTCTCTTTGGGCATCACGCCGAGCAGATCGAGCACCTCGCGGTTCTTGCGGAACATCAGCATGTGGAGCTCGGCATTCGGATAGCGCCGCTTCAGTTCGGCGAACATCGGCTGCGCCAGTACCAGACTGCCCATCTCCGACAGCAGCACGATCAGGATACGCCGGGGCTGTGATACCACTGCAGGCGCGACGAACGCCGACTTCAATCGCGCATAGAGCGACAAGACCGCACAGATCGGCACACCGGCCAGTCGATCCACAGCCCGTTGGAAATTGATGTTCAAAAGAATGTCCCGGTTGTATTAAGGAGCCCCCGCCCAAGTCCGCCATTAGCCGCGCGGCCCTGTGCAACTTGAGCTGAAGTTCCCGAAGTGAAGCCGAATGTTATTCGGGGCATGCGGCACCGCGCGATTATCAGCGAAAGCCCCGCGCAGGACAAGCCGGACCGCCATCCTTCTGCGCCTGTTCCGCGGCCGCCGCTTGGTGTAAATTGCGGCGCATGGACACGCCCACGAATTTGCCTCACACCCCGCCGCCGCCTGCCTTTCTTGGCAAGTATCGCGTCCTGCGCCAGCTCGGACACGGCGCCACCAGCGAGGTCTATCTGGGCTTCGACCCTTTCGACAAGCGGGAAGTCGCGCTCAAGGTGATCAAGCAGTCCTTCCTCGACGATCCGCGCAACGGCCGCCAGAATCGCAAGCAACTGCGGAACGAGGCCGCACTCGCGGGCAAGCTGAATCACCCGCACATCGTGCAGATATACGAAGCCGTGATCGGCGACGACATCAGCTATATCGCGATGGAATTCGTCCCCGGCGGCACGCTGGAACAGCACATTCATTCCGACAACCTGCTGCCGCTCGATGCGGTGGTGGAGCGCCTGTATGAATGCTGCCGCGCACTCAACTACGCGCAGTACCACGGCGTGATCCACCGCGACATCAAGCCGGCCAACCTGCTCCTGTCCGCATCCGGTCAGGTCAAGATCTCCGACCTCGGCGCCGCGGTGCGCATGGATGTCGAGCAGACGCAAAGCAACGTCGGCTCGCCCAATTACATGTCGCCGGAACAGGTGCGCGGCGAATCGCTGAGCCATCTGACCGACATCTATTCGCTCGGGGTGGTGATGTACCGCCTGCTCACCGGCCACTCGCCGTACAGCCCGAAGAATCTGGCGCACCTTTACCAGCAGATCATGAACGAGATGCCGCCACCGCCCTCTGCACTGCGCAAGGACCTGCCGCCGCCGCTGGAGCGCATCGTGATGCGCGCCCTGCAGAAGAATCCGCAGGATCGTTTCCAGAGCTGGCGCGAATTCGGCAACGAGCTGGCCGCCCTTGGCCATTTCGAAAAGAGCGACCTGGAAGTGGCCGAAAACGAGAAGTTCAACATCCTGCGCAGGATGCAGTTCTTCAACGATTTCAGCGACCTCGAACTGTGGGAGGTGCTGCGCATCGGGGAGTGGCAGAAGCAGCCGGAAAAGACGGTGCTGATGCGCGAGAACGAGTTGAGCGATGCCCTCTTCATAATCATCGAGGGCAGTGTCACCGTGACCCGTGGCTCGCGCCTGCTGATCGCGCTGCGCAGCGGCGAGAGCTGCGGGGAGATGGCCTACATCCGCGGCCGGCAAGTACCGCGCTCCGCGACCGTCACCGCCAACACCGAGGTCTTGCTGATGAAACTCGAACCGCATCAGATGGCCAAGCTTTCAGAATCCTGCCAGGGGCACTTCAATCAGGCATTCCTGTATGTGCTGGCGGAACGTCTGCGCATGTCGGACGAGCGTTTCGCCCGGCTGTCCAATTAGCGGGCTGCTAGAATCCCGTCCTGTCCAACAGGAGGAATAGCAAATGGCACAAAAAACCATCATCCATACCCCCGATGCGCCGGCCGCCATCGGCACCTATTCGCAAGCCGTGCGCGTGGCCGACACCGTTTATCTATCCGGCCAGATCGGGCTCGACCCCACCAGCATGCAGATGGTGGAAAGCATCGAAGAACAGATCCACCGCGTATTCCAGAACCTGCGTGCGGTCGCCAATGCCGCAGGCGGCAGTCTGGACGACGTGGTCAAACTCAACATCTACCTCACCGACTTGAGCCACTTCGCCAAGGTGAACGAGATCATGGCGAGTTATTTTCGCCAGCCCTACCCGGCGCGCGCCGCCGTCGGCGTCGCCACTTTGCCGCGCGGCGCTCTGGTGGAAGCGGACGGGGTGCTTGTCTTGCAGGATTGAGCACAACCACAAAAATATCTCCGGCGACCCTGGCCAAACTCGCCAAGCTCGGTATCCATCACCGCGCCGACCTGCTGCTGCACC
>JAVHSB010000202.1:11246-11682 GCA_036171955.1 Sideroxydans sp. | reverse complement strand
GGTGCACCGGCCAGGGTGGTGCCGGTCTTGTTCTTGATGTCTTTTGCCATGATGGTTCTCCTTGAATTTTTCTGGATCTTTTGTGGGAGCGCAATTTATTGCGCGATTTCGCGACAAGGCAATCGCGCAATAAATTGCGCTCCCACACGAGATTCAGAAATATTCAAGGAGAACCATCATGGCAAAAGACATCAAGAACAAAACCGGCACCACCCTCGCAGGTGCGCCCGTCACCCTGTTCGGCAAGTTCCCCGAGGTCGGGCAGACCGCACCCGCCTTCAAGCTGGTGGACAAAGACCTGAACGATGTGACGCTGCAAAGTTTCGCAGGCAAACGCAAGGTGCTGAACATCGTGCCGAGCCTGGACACCGCGATATGCGCCACCTCGACGCGCAAATTCAACGAGGCGGCAGGCAAACTCAACAACACCGTGGTA
>JAVHSB010000202.1:7834-11232 GCA_036171955.1 Sideroxydans sp. | reverse complement strand
CCGGATCATCCACGCCGAACTGGTGGACGACATCAAGCACGAGCCGAACTACGACGCGGCGCTGGCCGTATTGCAATAATCCGCATGAGCATTCATCAACGCGTCATCGGCATCTGCTGGCTCGTCTTCGGCGCGCTCATCCTGTCGCTGACCGTGCCCGATAAAGGAACGCTCGACAGCTGGGTGCGCGCGCTGGCGATCGCCATGGGGCTGCTCTACCTCGTTTCAGGATTTGCGTTGCTGGCCAGGCTGCCGCGCGCATGGCGCTTCGGTCTGCCGTGCGCGGTGTTGTCGCTCTTCACCTTTCCGGTCGGAACGCCGCTCGGCATCTATTATCTCTGGTACCACTTCAAACGCGAGCGGATGGGAACCTGACGCCGGCCACGCGGCATCGGTTCATTCCCGCCGCGTCAGTGCAATCGGCAATGCCGGCGCCTTGCCCTGCTTGTCCTGCCCGGCATAAATGGTGAGATGAGGATACGGAATTTCGATGCCATGCGCGTCGAAGGTTTTTTTCAGCGCGCCGAGGAAGGCACGGCGCACAGCCCACTGCTCCATGGCCACGGTCTTGAAACGGCAGCGGATGACCACGGCCGAGTCGCCCCAGTCCTGCACCCCCTGTATTTCGAGGTCCTCCAGTATCTTGGGGCCGATTCCGGCGTCGGCGCGCAGCGCGGCGCCGGTCTCGCGCATCACGCGATAGACCTCGTCCAGGTCCTCGCGATAGGCCACGCCCAGATTGATCAGCGCATAGGCATAGCCGCGCGACTTGTTGGTGACGATGGTGATCTCGCCGTTGGGGATGTAGTGCACATTGCCCTCTACATCGCGCAGCACAGTGTTGCGCAGGGTGATCTCTTCCACCACCCCGACTTTCCCGGCCAGTTCCACGGCGTCTCCGACGCGTACCTGATTCTCGATCAGCATGAAAAACCCGCTGAAGAAATCCTTGACCATGCTTTGTGCGCCAAAGCCGACCGCGATGCCGACCACGCCAGCCGCCCCCAATAACGGTGCGATCGAGATGCCCAGCTCGTTCAGCACCAGCATGCCCGCAACCAGCGTGATGACCACGGTGGCAATGTAACGAAACACCCGCGCCAAGGTCTCGATGCGCCGCTCATCCTCGGCGTCCTCCACACGACCCTTCATGTAGTTACGAAAAGTGCGGATCAGTTTGCGGCTCAAGGCAGCCAGCAGCCAAGCGAGTGCCAGAATAACGATCACGCGCAAGGCTTCTTTGGGGATTTGCAGGATGTTGATGATTGATGCGCTTTCCATGCCAGTCTCCAGGGCTTTATGGGAGTCTGATTCTAACGCACGGCGCGCGAATAGCTGTCACAGTGGCTCGGGTATAATCGTGCCCCATTCAATGCAGGAGCATTCATGTCCACCACCATCCTCGTCATCGGCCTAATGGTGTTCCTTGCGCACTTCTTGTCGCTGCAATTCTCCCGCACCAATATCCCCGACGTGCTGGTGCTGATGCTGATCGGCATCCTGATCGGCCCGGTGCTCGGCATCGTGTCGCCCGACGATTTCGGCAAGGTCGGCTCGCTGTTGGCGACCATCGCGCTGGTGGTGATCCTGTTCGAGAGTGGCACCTCGCTCGACCTGGACGTGCTTGGACATTCCATAGGCACCACCGGCTTCCTGACCATCGCCTGCTTCGTGCTGACCACGGCGGTGGTCGCAATGGTCGGCATGTCATTGCTCGACCTGAGTCTGATGCCCGCGCTGCTGCTGGGCCTGACCTTGGGCGGCACCTCCTCCGCCGTGGTGATCCCGATGGTGAGCGCGTTGAAGCTGTCCGAGAAGCCGGCCACTGTACTGGTGCTGGAATCGGCGCTGACCGACGTGCTGTGCATCGTGGGTGTGTTCGCCATGTTGCAGATCATGACGCAGGGCGATGTGGCGGCCGGCAAGGTAGTAGGCGGCGTGCTGGCGGCGCTGGTGTTCGCAGCCGTGTTCGGCGTGGTGGGCGGCATTGGCTGGCTGCTGGTGCTGGGCAAGGTGCGCGACTTCCCCAACACCATCTCGTCCACGCTGGCCTATGTGTTCATCGTGTACGGCGCGACCGAGGCGCTGGGCTTCTCCGGCGCCATCGCCGCGCTGGCGCTGGGCATCACGCTGACCAACTTTCAGAAGTTTGGCCTGCACCGCATCCACAACCTCGACAAGAACATCGTGCCACTGAACGAAGTGGACTTCATCTTCTACCGCGAGGCGGTGTTCTTGCTGAAGACCTACTTCTTCGTCTATCTGGGCATTTCCATCCACTTCGGCACCATCGGCCCGGCCACGGTCGCCATCGTGATGGTGCTGCTGGTCTATGTGTTGCGCCTGCTGCTCACGCGCGTGGTGTTCCGCGACCCGGCCTACACTCTGCGCGACACCGCCGTCACCTCGATGATGGCACCGAAGGGGCTGGCGGCGGCGGTGCTGGCCGCACTGCCTTTGCAATACGGCATCGCCGGTGGGGAGACGATCCGCGACACCACTTACATGGTGGTGCTGTTCAGCATCTCGCTCACTGCGGTACTGGTGATGGCCTACCCCGCTCCCGCCGTACGCAACCTCTATTCTCGTTTGCTGGGAAAACCGCCGGGCGACACCCTGAAAGTCCCCGCCTTCGTGCCACCATCCGAATCCTGAATCGGGATTGAAACATTCCGGCAGCGGCCACAAGGAGTGCGGCTCTTGGGGGAGGGCTGTGGGGGCACAATTCCGTGCACGATCAGGCCCGGGATCAGCGCGCCGAAGCCAAGTGCTCGGTCAGGAATGGCATGCCCAGAGGCTCCCGATCAGAGGTTCCTCAAAAACGCTGCCACCAGCGCTTGCGATTGTTCGGCGTCGGCGCGCGCGTCTCGATCCGGGCCGGCGGCGTGTTGCTGAAGATCCAGCCGGGCGGCGCGGGCGTGGCGTTGTGGCTGCAGGAAGAGCCCATGTGGCTCGGGTCATAGACCTTGATCAGGGTCGGACGCTCCGCATCGTCGGCATAGACGATGCCGCAATAGGAATATTCATGTTCCCGCCGCAGCAAGGCATTCAGGGCATCGATCCGCTGCGCCAGTTCGGCGCCGGCGACCGGCACGGACGGCACTTCCTCACCCGGCTGGTAGAGATACCACTCGCCCCCCTTGACCTTGTCCCACAAGGTATCGAGCTGGCTCCACTGCATGATGCCGGCGAATTTTCCCTTGAGACGCTCGTGAAAAGCGACTGCATCCGTGTTGTCCATCATTCCTCCTGATTCAATCAGACCGCATCCTGCGGCAGATTTTACCCGGCAGTCCGTTATTCCGGCGACAACTGTTCCGGTAGCAGGAATCATCGTCCAAACCAAGCGGTGTTGTGGGAGCCCGATTCATCGGGCGATTCCAAACCGGCTATCGCCC
>JAVHSB010000202.1:2697-7824 GCA_036171955.1 Sideroxydans sp. | reverse complement strand
GGCGATTTCAAGATTGGCTATCGCCCGATGAATCGGGCCCCCACAGATGAGCATAGAACTGTTGTAGCACCAATTTCTGACTTCTGATGAATTCTGGCACGAATTCGCCGCCAGCCGCACGCTTTTCTGCCGTGTATTAGCGGCCGACAGCCTTTGGCGAAACGACTGCTTGTACAATGGGCTGCGGCGGCGCAATTGCCGGCGCTTCACCTGCGCAAAAGGAACTGCCATGGAGTTGCACCAATTCTTCCTCTTCCTCGCCATCATCCTGATTGCGGCGCGCCTGCTGTCGGAAACGGTGGCGCGTTTCGGCGTGCCCTCGGTCATCGGCGAATTGCTGGCCGGATTGCTCATCGGCCCTTCGCTGCTGGGATGGGTGGCGCCCGACACGACCATGAAGCTGCTGGCCGAGATCGGCATCATCCTGCTCCTGTTCGAAGTGGGCATGGACACCAATCTGTCGCGCCTGGCACGTTCCGGCAGCAAGCCTTATGTGGTCGCGCTCGGCGGATTTTTGCTGCCGTTCGGCCTGGGCTACGGCATCAGCGCGTGGCTGTTCGGACTGTCGCCGCTTACGGCGATGTTCATCGGCGGCACACTCACCGCCACCAGCATCGGCATCACCGTGCGCGTGCTGGACGACCTGGGCAAACGGCACTCCGACGAAGCGCAGATCGTGATCGGCGCAGCGGTGCTGGACGACATCCTCGGGGTTCTGGCGCTGGCTTTTCTGTACCAGTTCGCCGTGGAGCAGGCCGTCTCGTTCAAGGCGCTGGGCGAAGTGAGCCTGTACATCGTGCTGTTCATGCTGCTCGCGCCCTTCGTCGCCAAACTGGCGGCGATCCTGATCGACCGGCTCGACCAGCGCGCAGCCACGCCGGGGTTGCTGCTGACCATGGCGCTGTCGCTGATCCTGCTGTTTTCCTGGCTGGCGCACGCGGTGGGTGCCCCGGAGATCATGGGCGGCTTTGCGGCGGGACTGGCATTCAGCCAGCATTTCGGCTTCAAGTTCCCGATGGGCAGGTCGAAGCTTCTCTTCCAGCCCAGCCCCAAACTCGCGCACCGCCTGGAAGAGCAGATGCGCCCGCTGATCCACACGTTCGCGCCGCTGTTCTTCGTGATGGTTGGCGTATCGCTCAACCTCAAGGCGGTTGACTGGGGATCGGCCTTCATCTGGGCGCTGGCAGCGCTGCTCTTGCTGGCGGCTTTCTGCGGCAAATTCGCGGCCGGCTTTTTCATCCGCGAGCCGCGCCGCAACCAGATCGCCATCGGCCTGGCGATGATCCCGCGCGGCGAAGTCGGGCTGATCTTCGCCCAGTTGGGTTTCAGCCAGGGCATCCTCAATGGCGAACTGTATGCAGCGCTACTGCTCGTCATTGCCCTGACCACCCTGGCGCCGCCGTTCCTGCTCAAATGGTTCTATGGAAGGTCGGCATGACGCCGCACCTCTGGCATCACCTGGCCGCCGATGAAGTACTGGGCGCGCAGCACACCCCGACACACGGCCTGAACCATGATGAAGCCGCGCGCCGCCTCGCCGAACACGGGCCGAACCGTTTGACGCCCCCGCAGCGGCGCGGGCCGTTCATGCGTTTCCTGCTGCAATTCCACAATATACTGATCTACGTGCTGCTGGCGGCCGCCGCAGTCACCGCGCTGCTCGCGCACTGGGTGGACACCGCGGTGATCGTCGGTGTGGTGGTGATCAATGCCGTCATCGGCTTCATCCAGGAAGGCAAGGCGGAGCAGGCGATGGCCGCGATCCGCCGCATGTTGTCGCCCGAGGCCACGGTATTGCGCGAGGGCCGGCGCATCGTGGTTGCCGCCGCGACGCTGGTGCCGGGCGACATCGTGCTGCTCGCCTCCGGCGACAAGGTGCCCGCCGACCTGCGCCTGCTGAGCGTGAAGAATCTGCGCATCGAGGAGGCCGCGCTGACCGGCGAATCGACCGCCGTGGAAAAAGACCCCGCCACAGTGGATGCCCATGCCGCGCTGGGCGACCGCTTCTGCATGGCGTATTCCAGCACGCTGGTAGTGTACGGGCAGGGCACGGGCGTGGTGGTAGCCACAGCCGACGCCACCGAGATCGGCCGCATCAGCGCGATGCTGGAAGAAGTGCAGACGCTGACCACGCCGCTGCTGCGGCAGATGGAGACCTTTGGTCGCTGGCTGACCGTGGCCATCATGGCGCTGGCCGCGCTGACCTTCCTGTTCGGCTGGCTGGTGCACAGCTTCGGTCTCGGCGACATGTTCCTCGCCGCTGTGAGCATGGCCGTGGCAGCGATCCCGGAAGGACTGCCCGCAGTGCTGACCATCACGCTCGCGCTGGGCGTGCAACGCATGGCGAAGCGCAGCGCCATCGTGCGCCGCCTGCCCGCCGTGGAATCGCTGGGAGCCGTGACCACCATCTGCACCGACAAGACCGGCACGCTGACCAAGAACGAGATGACGGTGCAGCGTGTGATCACCGCCACCGAGACATTTGAGGTGAGCGGCAGCGGCTACGCGCCGCACGGCGGTTTCGCGCGCGACGGACGCGAGGTGGATATGGCCGACTACGCGCATGTGCAGGACCTGCTGCGCGCCGGCCTGTTGAGCAACGATGCGCAATTGCATGAAGGGGAAGTTCCGGTGCAGGCCCAGTTCGGCGTCGCCGAGGTGAAGTCGCGCAACGACGGCCGCAGCCAGAACGAGGGCCAGTGGCAGCTCACCGGCGATCCGACCGAGGGTGCGCTGGTCACGCTGGCGCTGAAGGCCGGCATGGATCCGGCATTCGAACACGGCGAGCTGCCGCGCACTGACCATATCCCGTTCGAGTCCGGGCACCGTTTCATGGCCACGCTCCATCACGACCGCAGCGGACATGCCTTCATTTTCGTCAAGGGCGCAGTGGAACAGATCTTTGCCATGTGCCACCGGCAACGCGGCCTTGGCGAGGACGAAGCGCTCGACCTGCCGTACTGGCATCGGCAGATGGCCGCAACCGGGGCACTGGGACAGCGCGTGCTGGCACTGGCGATGAAGCCAATAGATGCAGGACAGCGCAGCCTCAATTTCGCCGACATGGAGGGCGGCTTCACCCTGCTCGGCCTGGTCGGCATCAGCGACCCGCCGCGCGAGGAAGCCATCGCCGCCGTGCGCGACTGCAAGGCGGCCGGCATCCGCGTCAAGATGATCACCGGCGACCATGCCGACACCGCGCGCGCCATCGCCGCACAACTGGGCATAGGCAACGGTCGTGCATTGACCGGCACCGAACTCGATGTGATGGACGATGCGGCACTGCGCCAGGCCGTGGGCGAGGTGGATGTATTCGCACGCGCCAGCCCGGAGCACAAGTTGCGTCTGGTCGAGGCGCTGCAGGCCAACGGCGAGATCGTCGCCATGACCGGCGACGGCGTGAACGATGCGCCCGCGCTCAAGCGCGCCGACATCGGCGTGGCGATGGGCATGAAGGGCACCGAAGTGGCCAAGGAAGCGGCCGAGATGGTGCTGGCCGACGACAACTTCGCCACCATCGCGCACGCGGTGCGCGAGGGCCGCACCGTGTACGACAACATCAAGAAGGCCATCGTGTTCATCATGCCGACCAACGGCGGCGAGGCCGGCGTCGTGCTACTCGCCATTCTTTCCGGCATGACGCTGCCGCTGACGCCGGTGCAGATCCTGTGGGTGAACATGGTGACCGCGGTCACGCTGGCGCTGGCGCTGTCGTTCGAGCAGGGCGAGCCGGATGTCATGCGCCGCAAGCCGCGCGCCGCAAGCGAGCCCATCCTGTCCGGCTTCATGATCTGGCGCATCAGCTTCGTCTCGATATTGCTTGCGCTGGGTGTGGTGGCGCTATTCCTGTGGGAGCTCGCGCGCGGTGACAGCCTGGAGACCGCGCGCACCGTGGCGGTCAACGCGCTGGTGATGGGCGAGATCGCCTATCTGTTCAACTGCCGCTATCTGCTGGGGCCGGTGCGCAGCTGGCGGGACTTCACCGGCAATCCCTATGTATTGCTCAGCATCGCGGTGCTGCTGGTCATCCAGATCGCCTTCACCTATGTGCCGTTCATGCAGAACCTGTTCGGCGTGGTCGCGCTCGACGCGGCGGCATGGGGTCCGATCGCAGCTTTCGGGCTGGCACTGTTTTTGGCGGTCGAGGCGGAAAAACTTGCGTTGCGCCGCCACCGTGCCCGCCTTGAGTCGAGGTTATAATCCGCGCCTCCCAATCACTTTCAGCGGCGACATGAAGACTCTCATCTGCGGTTCCATGGCCTACGACACCATCATGGTGTTCAAGGACCAGTTCAAGAAACACATCCTGCCCGACCAGATCCACATCCTGAACGTGGCGTTCCTGGTGCCGGAGATGCGGCGCGAGTACGGCGGCTGCGCCGGCAACATCGCCTACAACCTGCAGATGCTGGGCGGCAATCCGCTGATCATGGCGACTGTCGGCGACGACTTCGGCCCCTATGCCGCGCGCCTGGACAAACTGGGGCTGGCGCAGACCCACATCCGCCCCGTGCCGGACACTTATACCGGGCAGGCGTTCATCACCACCGATCTCGACGACAACCAGATCACCGCTTTCCACCCCGGCGCCATGGGGCATTCGCATCTGAACAGCGTGGCCATGGCACATGAAGTCACGCTCGGTATCGTCTCGCCGGACGGGCGCGAGGGCATGCTCCAGCACGCGCTGGAGTTCGTGGCACAGGACATCCCGTTCGTGTTTGACCCCGGCCAGGGCATGCCGATGTTCTCGGGCGCCGAGTTGCTGCGCTTCATCGAACAGGCGAGCTATGTCACCGTGAACGATTACGAGGCCAAGCTGTTGCAGGACAAAACCGGCAAGACCCTGACCCAGATCGCCGATCGCGTGCGGGCGCTGATCGTCACGCTCGGTCCGGACGGCTCGCTCATCTACGCCGACGGCAAGGAGTACGCCATCCCCACGCCGAAACCCAAAGCCGTCGTTGACCCGACCGGCTGCGGCGATGCCTATCGCGCCGGTTTGCTGCACGGCATCCAGAAAGGCTGGGATTGGGGCACGACCGGACGGCTCGCCTCGCTGCTGGGTTCGCTCAAGATCGCCAGCCGCGGCGGACAGAACCACAAGTTCACCCGCGCCGAACTGGC
>JAVHSB010000202.1:0-2597 GCA_036171955.1 Sideroxydans sp. | reverse complement strand
TGCGCCTTCGAACCGCTGCACGAGACGCCGGTTACGGGCGGCGACATCAACCAGGCGTGGCTGCTTGAAGGCAAGAACGGCGCGCGCTATTTTCTCAAACTCAATGCCGCCGCGCGCTTCCCCATGTTTGCCGTAGAAGCCGCCGGACTCGAAGCCCTTGCGGCGACCCGCACCCTGCGCGTGCCGCAGGTCATCGCCCACGGCAACGCGGACGGACAAAGTTATCTCGTGCTGGAATATCTGGATCTGCATACGCACGGCGATGCGCGCAGGCTCGGCGAACAACTCGCCGCACTGCACCGCTGCAGCGCGGATCGTTTCGGTTTTGCACAGGACAACTTCATCGGCAGCACGCCGCAACCCAATCGGTGGCAGGCGGACTGGCTCACTTTCTGGCGTGACCAGCGGCTGGGTTTTCAACTGCGGCTGGCCGCGCACCACGGCCTCGATCCCGCCTTGCAGGAATCGGGCGCGAAACTGCAGGCGGCATTGCCGGACTTTTTCGCGGGCTACGCGCCGCAACCTTCGCTGCTGCACGGCGATCTGTGGGGCGGCAACCACGCCTTCCTCGCTGACGGCACGCCCGTCCTGTTCGACCCCGCCGCGTATTACGGCGACCGCGAATGCGATCTGGCGATGACGGAACTGTTCGGCGGCTACCCGCCGGATTTCTACGCCGCCTATCGTGCAGCCTGGCCGCTGGACGCGGGTTATGCACGGCGGCGCGACCTGTACAACCTTTACCACCTCCTCAACCATGCCAACCTGTTCGGCGGCGGCTATGCCAGCCAGGCCCTGCAGCTGATGGGCCGGCTGCTTGCTGCCGCGTAAGGGACTGTGCCCGCACATTTTATTTGCCATTCGCGGCGAATCAGTCCATAGTGCGCGCCGCGATCATCAGACGCTCGTGTCGTTGTCAGGTTTCCCGCACTCGCGGCAATCATTCCTTCTTCCCCTTGTCGTCTCGCATATCGCCCATCAGGGGACGTGCCCCGTTGTCAATTCAGGAGATCATGCATGGCCAAGGAAGAGTTGCTCGAAATGGACGGAGTGGTGGACGAAGTGCTGCCGGATTCGCGTTACCGCGTCACGCTGGACAACGGGCATAAGCTCGTCGCCTACAGTGCAGGCAAAATGAAGAAGAACCACATCCGCATCATCGCCGGCGACAAGGTCTCGCTTGAACTTTCCCCTTACGACCTGAGCAAGGCGCGCATCACCTTCCGCCACATCGAAGGCCGCGGCGCGCCCATGCCACAACAGAAACGCCGCTACTGAACCATACGTATTGGCCGGAATGCCATTCCGGCCAAGGCGGGGATGGGATTATTGCTTGATGATTTCACCGGGTCAGTTCAGCCGAACGATCTGGTTCAACCGCTCACACACCTGAACGAACAAGGCATCAGACAGAACGCCCAATGAGTGCGGCTTTGCCTTGCGTTGCCGCCAGTCGAACGATTTTGGCTGGTGACAAAGCACATAACTGACTTTGCCTTCCTTGCTGCCCTTGGCTTGGCCGACCGCGACTGCAAACGGATTGTCCGAATTGTATTCGGACGTTGTCATGGGCAAACCTATGACAAGAGAAGTCTTGCCGTTGAATATACGCGGCGACAGCACCAGAAAAGGGTGCACATCGCGCATTTCGTGTCCCGCCTGCGGATTGCAGTCTATCCAGATAATCTCCTGCCGGTCCGGTACCCAGGGTTTGCGTTTGCCAGACTCCGTTCTTGTTGCTGCTACCACCGCTCGGCTCCGAGTTCTGTCGCCGTCATCTGTTCCCCGCCATGACGCTGCGGATCGTAAGCGGCCAGTCGTTGCTCAAGGGTCAACGGCGCATCCTGTAGCGGAGCGATGATGACATAATCGCCTTCGACGCTGATACGTACGCGCTGGTCGGCATGCAGGTGCGCTTTGCGTGCCACACCGGCTGGCAGGCGAACGCCCAGGCTATTGCCCCACCGCTTGATATCGAGAACTGCTTCGGACATGGCTTTGCTTCCTGAATGTTTAAACGCAAGTCTATACATGCAGGCTTACCCAGTCAATGCGGTCTTACCAGTGTTTCGCCACCGGGTTGCTGCAGGCCACCTGAAAAAGTTTCCGGTCACCCAGGCGGATGGCCGTCATCGGTCCGCCCCACAGGCAACCCGTATCCAGTGCCACAATCTTGTCGCGTAACAGCAATCCCAGCGCCGACCAGTGGCCGAAGATGACCGTGGCATTGGCGGTTTTTCGTTGCGGCACCTCGAACCACGGCAGATACCCCTGCGGGATATTCTCCACCTCGCCCTTGAATTTGAATTCCATCTCGCCCTGCGGCGTGCAGATGCGCAAACGCGTGAACGCATTGACGATGGCACGCAGACGTTTGTGGCCGGAGAGGTCGTCCTGCCAACCCTGCGGGGCATTGCCGTACATGTGGGTGATGAAATCCACATAATCCGGCCCGCGCAAGGCGGCCTCCACCTCATGCGCCAGTTCGGCGGCCTGCGCCACCGTCCACTGCGGCAACAACCCCGCATGCACCAGTACGAAATCCCCCTCGGCATGCAATAAGCGCTGACATCGCAGCCAGTGCAGCAACTCTGCGC
>JAVHSB010000201.1:0-2360 GCA_036171955.1 Sideroxydans sp. | reverse complement strand
CACGCTTCGCGGCGAACTTCTTCACCACGGCGCGACGTTTCAGGTCACGGTTGATAACAGATGTTTTAGCCATATCGCCCTCAGTTCTTCAATGGGAATTTGAACGCCAGCAGCAAGGCCCTGGCTTCTTCATCATTCTTCGCCGTCGTCGTGATCGTTATGTTCATGCCACGCAACGCGTCGATCTTGTCGTATTCGATTTCCGGGAAAATGATCTGCTCTTTGATGCCCATGTTGTAATTTCCGCGTCCGTCGAAGGACTTTCCGGAAATTCCGCGAAAATCCCGGATACGGGGGATCGCGATCGACACCAGGCGATCCATGAATTCGAACATGCGATCGCGACGCAAAGTCACCTTGCAACCAACCGGATAGTTTTCGCGAATCTTGAATCCGGCGATGGATTTTTTGGACTTTGTCACAACCGGCTTTTGTCCGGCAATCTTTTGCATGTCCGCAACCGCATGATCCATGACTTTCTTGTCCGCAACTGCCTCGCCAACCCCCATGTTAAGGGTAATCTTTTCGATCCGCGGCACTTCCATCACAGACTTGTAGCCAAACTGCTTCATCAGCTGCGGAGCCACTGTTTTCTTGTAGTAGTCATTCAAACGAGCCATTTGTTACCCCTTAAGCAATCACTTCGCCGCTGGACTTGAAAACTCGCACCTTGCGTCCGTCTTCAAGCAGCTTGATGCCAACTCGATCAGCTTTTTTGCTGGTCGCGTTATAAATGGCGACATTCGAAATATGCACCGGTTTCTCGATTTCGACGATACCGCCAGTGGTACCCTTCATCGGGTTCGGCTTTTCGTGCTTCTTGACCTTGTTGACTCCGCTCACCAGAACAGAGTCTTCGCCGACGCTCAACACGCTGCCGCGGCTGCCCTTGTTTTTGCCAGCGATGACGATCACGTCATCATTTTTTTTGATCTTGCGCATGATTTATCCTCGACTATCGCTTACAGCACTTCCGGCGCCAGGGACACGATCTTCATGAAGCGCTCTGTGCGCAACTCACGAGTCACCGGCCCAAAAATACGCGTTCCGATCGGCTCCAGCTTGTTGTTGAGCAATACTGCCGCATTGCCGTCGAACTTGATCAGGGAACCATCAGCCCGCCGAACACCCTTGGCAGTGCGCACAACGACCGCGCTGTAAACCTCGCCCTTCTTGACACGCGAGCGGGGAGCAGCATCTCTGATGCTAACCTTGATCACATCGCCCACGCCCGCGTAGCGGCGCTTGGAACCGCCAAGCACCTTGATACACATGACGGAGCGCGCGCCGGTATTGTCGGCGACATTCAAAACAGACTGCATTTGTATCATTTTTCAATCTCCAACTTATTCCGCCCGCGGCGGCTAGTTTTGGAACCCGTTCGGGTTAGGCCGTCGCAAGCGACGGTGAAACGAAGTCGCGCATTCTAGTCAAACTTGCCAAACTGCGCAAGCGCTAATTGTATTTTTTGTTACCAGGCCGTCAGGACTGCTTGACCACGCGCCATGACTTGGTCTTGGACAAAGGGCGAGTTTCCTCGATGGTGACAACTTCGCCTTGAGTACATTCATTGTTTTCGTCGTGCGCGTGATATTTCTTGGAAACCCGCACAACTTTCCCCAGGACCGGATGCTTGACCTTGCGCTCCACCAGCACCGTGACCGTCTTGTCCATCTTGTTGCTCACTACCGTGCCCGTCAGCGCACGCTTCAGATTCGTCGCACTCATTGCTGCACACCTTTTTCTGTCAAAACTGTTTTAATCCGGGCGATGTCGCGGCGCACCTTGTTCAACTGGCTGGTATTGCTCAATTGCTGGGTTGCCAACTGCATGCGCAGGCTGAATTGGGCTTGGCCCAAGGACAGCAACTCCTGCTGCAAATCGGCCGCCGATTTTTTCTTCAGTTCACTTGCCTTCATGTTACGCCCCCACCTGTCTGACCACGAACGTCGTTTCGATCGGCAGCTTGGCCGTGGCAAGCTTGAATGCCTCCCGCGCCAAGGATTCCGGCACACCGTCCATCTCGTACAGCATCTTGCCGGGACGGATCTCCGCGACGTAATACTCGGGATTGCCCTTGCCGTTACCCATCCGGACTTCAGCCGGTTTCTGCGAAATGGGCTTGTCCGGGAAAATACGAATCCAGATGCGGCCACCGCGCTTAATGTGTCTCGTCATCGCGCGACGGGCTGCCTCGATCTGGCGCGCCGTCAAACGACCACGACCCACGGCCTTGAGGCCGAATTCGCCGAAACTCACCTGATTGCCGCGTGTCGCAACGCCGGTATTACGGCCTTTTTGCTCCTTGCGGTATTTTCTTCTAGCTGGCTGTAGCATGTTTAGCTCCCGACTTTCTTACT
>JAVHSB010000200.1:0-2361 GCA_036171955.1 Sideroxydans sp. | reverse complement strand
AGTGATCGGCTCGATGTAAGTCGCATCCGCCATGTTCGGGTCGGTCATGATGGTGGCCGGATTCGAGTTCACCAGGATGACGCGGTAACCCTCCTCGCGCAGCGCCTTGCAGGCCTGCGCGCCGGAATAGTCGAACTCGCATGCCTGCCCGATGACGATGGGACCGGCGCCAATAATAAGGATGCTCTTTATGTCTGTACGTTTTGCCATGACTTCTTCACCACAGAAGCACAGAGACACAGAGGACGCACAGAGGTTTTCTCTGTGTCTCTGTATCTCTGTGGTTAGGTTTTATTCTTTTCCATCAGCCCGATAAATTTGTCGAACAGCGGTGCAACATCATGCGGGCCGGGACTCGCTTCGGGATGTCCCTGGAAGCAGAAAGCGGGCTTGTCGGTCAGCTCGAAGCCCTGCAGCGTGCCGTCGAACAGCGAGATGTGCGTGACGCGCGCATTCTGCGGCAGCGTTGCCGCATCCACCGCAAAGCCGTGGTTCTGGCTGGTGATCATCACGCGTTTGGTCTGCATGTCCTGCACCGGATGGTTCGCGCCGCGATGGCCGAATTTCATCTTCACCGTCCTGGCGCCGCAGGCCAGACCCATGATCTGGTGGCCGAGGCAGATGCCATACAGGGGAATGCCGACTTCCAGGAACTTCTTCGTCGCCGCAATCGCGTAATCGCAAGGCTCCGGATCGCCGGGCCCGTTGGACAGGAACACGCCATCCGGCTTCAGCGCCAGCACCTCGGCGGCGGCGGTCTTCGCCGGAACCACCGTGATGCGGCAACCGCGCTCAACCAGCATGCGCAGGATGTTGCGCTTCACGCCGAAATCGTAGGCCACCACGTGAAATCTTTGCTCAGTGCTGTAGCGGTAACCCGCTCCCAGCGCCCACTCGCGCTGCACCCATTCGTATGACTTGTCGCAACTGACGACTTGCGCCAGATCCATTCCGGCCAGCCCGGCAAAGCCGCGCGCCGCCGCCAGCGCCCCTTCCACATCGTCGCCAGTGGCAATGCAGCCGTTCTGCGCGCCCTTGCTGCGCAGGATGCGCGTCAGCTTGCGCGTGTCGATACCGGCGATGGCAACCACATTGTTGGCCTTGAGATATTCGGGCAGGGATTGCGTCGCGCGGAAGTTGCTCACCGTCTGCGACAGGTCGCGAATGACCAGACCGCTGGCGAAAACCTGGCGCGATTCGACATCTTCCGGATTGCACCCTACGTTGCCGATGTGCGGATAGGTCAGCGTGACGATCTGCCTGCAATAGGACGGGTCGGTGAGAATTTCCTGATAGCCGGTGATAGCAGTATTGAATACCACCTCGCCGACGCTCATACCCTGCGCGCCGATTGCGATGCCCCGAAACACCGTTCCATCGGCTAAAACCAGGATGGCAGGCTTGGCGTGCGACACAGGAGACCCCCTCGAAACTGGACATAAAGAAGCGGGAAGAACGTTGCGCTCATCCCGCTTTTGGATTGCCGCGCATTATAGCCGAAGCGTGGTGTCTCATCAAACCCAAACGTAGCCCGCGTGGCTACTGAAAACGCGGGGCACCGTTATAATCCCGCGCCGCCACGCTGGCGGCCGCCAAACAACCAGATCGGGGTATCTCGGCATGCTTGAAGTGATCATATTGGCCATCGCCCTGAGCATGGATGCCTTTGCCGTCTCCATCGGCCTCGGCGCCAAGGGTCATGGCAAAGAATTGGGCCTGAAGGCCGGACTCTATTTCGGCACATTTCAGGCATTGATGCCATTCATCGGCTATCTCGGCGGCAAAAGCGTGCTGGGCTGGGTGGAAACCTACGCCCACTGGATCGCCTTCGGCCTGCTGGCCGCGATCGGCGCCAAGATGTTCTACGAAGGATTGAGCAGAGATATCGAAGAAGAGATTGAAGCGCTCACCCACAAGACCATGCTCCTGCTTGCCATCGCCACCAGTATCGACGCCATGGCCGCCGGATTCAGCCTCACCTTGCTGGAAGTGAACGCCCTGCTCGCCTGCCTCAGCATCGGTGCGACGACTTTCTGCTTCAGTTGGCTGGGCGTAAAGATCGGCGAAAAGAGCGGCACATGGCTGGAGAACAAGGCGGAGATATTCGGCGGGGTGGTGCTGATCCTGATCGGGATGAAGATGCTGGTGATTTAAGTGCAACGGCAGGAATCGGCCTTATGTGAAGCTTCACATAAGGCCGAGGACTGGACTTCGGCAGTTACGGTCATCATGGAAATGGGGTTGTTACTTCCGCAGCCACTAAATCAGTCACCAGGCGGTGCGGCGAGTATTTGGGTTTTAAATTGTGGACGGAGTCTTTTGTCAATATCGACCCCTTCCCAGCCAGTCGTATTGCTGTAA
>JAVHSB010000199.1:0-2364 GCA_036171955.1 Sideroxydans sp. | reverse complement strand
TTGCTGTGACGGGCATAGAGCAGGGTGGTGGCCGTGCTGGAAACCAGCCCCCCCATAAAACCGAGCAGGGGCGCGCCGTAACGTTGGCCAACGAGGCGCAATGCAACATAGCCGGCCAGACTCAAACCGGAGATCAGCACTACCATCATCCAGGCGTGATACGGATTGAAGGCTTCGTAAGGACCGAAATTCCGATCCGGGAGAATGGGCAGGATGATGAAGCTCAACACCGCGAATTGCAGCATGGAGACCAGATCGCGGCGGGTAAGACGCTGGGTCATGCCTTGCAGCTCGGGTTTGAAATAAAGCAGAACCGTGGTTGCGATCGCCAGCATCACCGCGAGCCTGGATTGGCCGTACCAGACCAGCACGCCGAGCGCATAGCAGACGAGCACGGCGGCAACGGTGGTGGTGCCGGGATCGTTGTTCTCGGCCGGTGGATTGAGATAGGCCGCGATAATCATGCCGGCGACGGCGAGCAGCCCGGCGACCAGCATCCAGGCAGAACTGCTGTGCTCGGCCAGCAGGGCGGTTAGCGTACCGAACAGGGCAACCAGGGCGAAAGTGCGCAGACCTGCTTTGGCGGAAGGATTGCGTTCGCGCTCCAGGCCGATCAGCAGGCCGATGGTGAGGCTGGTCAGGAAACGGGGCAGACTCTCGATGCCGTTGCCTTGCAAACCGAGTGACAGCAGGGGTTCCATTAGTTCATGCTTTCTGCCAGTGGCGCACGATAAGTTGCACACTCTCGCTGCCATTGTATTCATTGATGTTCAGGCTGTACACCGCGCGGATGTGGCCGGGCATCGGGGCGACCGAGAAGAAATGGATGGCATCGAAACTGTCCGTGGCTGAAGACAACTTGAGCTTGAGATGCTTTGCACCGACCACGCGCTGAGCCTGCACCTGGAAATCCCCCTCGAACAGCGGTTCCGGAAAACCCTGCCCCCACACCTGTGATCGCAACAACCGCGCCATGTCCAGCGAGAAATCGTCCGCACCGAGCTCGCCGTCGGTGGCGATGGAGTGCATGGGTGGCAAACCCTCCAGCATCTCCCGCACGACGGCTTCAAAAGTGTGGCGGAACTCGTCCAGTGCCTGCACCGGGATGCTGAGTCCCGCTGCCATGGCATGGCCGCCGAATTTCAGGATCAGGCCGGGCTTGCGCTTGGACACCAGATCGAGTGCGTCACGCAGATGGAGGCCAGGGATGCTGCGTCCGGATCCCTTGAGCTCATTGACCTGGGCGCGGGCAAAGGCAATCACCGGGCGATTGAACTTGTCCTTGAGGCGCGAGGCAAGGATGCCGATCACGCCCTGATGCCAATCCTCGTTGAACAGGGACAGCGAAAAACCATCGGCCGGATCGAACGCGTGCAATGTCGCCAGCGCGCTTTCCTGCATGTCGGCCTCGATGCTGCGCCGTTCCTGGTTCAAGGCATCCAGCTTCGCGGCAAGATCGCCTGCTTCAGTGGCATCGTCGGTCAGCAGGCAGCGGATGCCGATGCTCATGTCTTCCAGGCGCCCGGCGGCATTCAGGCGCGGGCCGATGATGAAACCGAGTTCATACGCGGTCGCCTGGCTGGCGGGACGATGCGCCACCCGGAGCAAAGCCTGCACACCGGCGCACGCGCGGCCGGCACGTATGCGCTGCAAGCCTTGCTGCACCAGGATGCGATTATTGTCATCCAGCTTCACTACATCCGCCACCGTACCCAGCGCGACCAGGTCGAGCAGGCTGCCGAGGTTGGGTTCCGGTTTGTCGGCAAATGCGCCGCGGCTGCGCAGTTCCGCACGCAGGGCCATCAATACATAGAACATCACCCCGACCCCGGCCAGATGCTTGCTGGGAAATGTGCAGCCGGGCTGGTTCGGATTCACGATGCAGGCTGCCTCCGGCAGGGCATCGCCCGGCAGATGGTGATCGGTGACCAGCACTTGCATACCCAGCCGCTGCGCCTCGGCCACGCCTTCCACGCTGGCAATGCCGTTGTCCACCGTGAGCAGGATGTCCGGCGTCTTGGTTTGAACGGCAAGCCGCACGATTTCCGGTGTCAGGCCGTAGCCGTATTCGAACCTGTTCGGCACGATGAAATCCACCCGCGCGCCGAGCGCGCCCAGACCGCGCATCGCCACCGCGCAGGCCGTCGCCCCATCGGCATCGTAGTCGGCCACGATCAGGATCTTTTTGCTGGCGGCAATGGCATCCGCCAGCAACTGCGACATACGCGCCGAATTCAGCAGCGCTACGAAGGGCAACAGGCGGGTGCTGGCCGTGTCCAGTTGTGCGGCATCGGTGATGCCGCGGGCCGCGTAGAGTCGCGCCAGCAGCGGAGTGATACCGGACGCGATCAGTTGTGCGGCATG
>JAVHSB010000198.1:0-11769 GCA_036171955.1 Sideroxydans sp. | reverse complement strand
TAGTCGAGCTTGCCGCCCGTATCAAAGCGTGGGGCAAGGCGCTCGGTTTTCAGGCCGTCGGTATCTGCGACACCGGGATGGACGAGGCCGAGGCACAGTTGCTGCAATGGCTGAACGCCGGTCATCACGGCACGATGGATTATATGGCAAAACATGGCGGCAAACGCGCGCGACCGGCAGAACTGGTGCCGGGTACTGTGCGCGTGATCTCGCTGCGCATGAACTATTTCCCGCAACAGGCCACAAGCACACAGGCGGTGCTGGCCGACGGCGGAAGTGCCTTCGTTTCGCGTTATGCGCTGGGGCGCGATTACCACAAAGTGCTGCGCAACCGCATGCAGCGATTGGTGCAGCAGATCAAGGAAGCCGTGCCGCAGGCCGCATGCCGCGTGTTCAGCGATTCCGCGCCGGTGCTTGAGGTCGAACTGGCGCAGAAGGCGAACCTTGGCTGGCGCGGCAAGCATACCCTGCTGCTGTCGCGCGAGCAGGGCTCGTATTTTTTCCTCGGCGAAATATTCATCGATCTGCCGTTGCCGCTCGATGCGGCGGCGCAGAACCACTGCGGCACTTGCCACGCCTGTATCGACATTTGTCCGACGCAGGCCATCATCGCGCCCTATCAAGTTGATGCGCGGCGCTGCATCTCCTACCTCACGATCGAACTGAAGGGCAGTATCCCGGTCGAACTGCGCCCGCTGATCGGCAATCGCATTTACGGTTGCGACGACTGCCAGATGGTCTGCCCGTGGAACCGCTTCGCTCAATTCACTGCCGAGCCGGATTTTGCCGTGCGCAACGGGATGGACGATGTGTCGCTGGAGGAGTTGTTCGGCTGGAGCGAGGCCGATTTCATGTTGCGCTTGGCGGGCAGTCCGATCTACCGCATCGGCCACGAACAATGGCTGCGCAATATCGCGGTAGCGCTCGGCAATGCACCGCCCTCGGCCGGCGTACTGGCGGCATTGCGGGCCCGCGCGGACAATCCCTCGCCGCTCGTGCGCGAACATGTGGCGTGGGCGTTGCGCCGCCACGATTGAGGGCGGACGGGGCCGCCTGCGGCCACTGGCTCGCCACAGCCTTTCCTGCTACCATCGCGCCCTCTTTAAAACGCTCCGGACGCGGGTGGGCGCAGTCGCAGCCAACGCGCCGATAACTTTCGCTATCCAATGAGTAATTCCCCAGTGCAAGCCGTGCGCGGCATGAATGACATCCTGCCGGACGAGGCGGAGTTCTGGTTGTGGTTCGAGGATGTGATGCGCGACTGGCTGGAAGGCTACGGCTACCGCAACATCCGCATGCCGTTGCTGGAGCAGACGGCCTTGTTCAAGCGCGCCATCGGCGAGGTGACGGACATCGTCGAGAAGGAGATGTACAGCTTCGAGGACAGCCTGAACGGCGACCAGCTCACGCTGCGCCCGGAAGGGACGGCTTCCTGCGTGCGCGCGGCATTGCAGCACAATCTGCTGTATAACGCGCCGCAGCGTTTGTATTACAGCGGCCCGATGTTCCGACATGAGCGCCCGCAGAAGGGGCGCTACCGCCAATTCCACCAGATCGGCGTCGAGGCGATGGGTTTTGCCGGGCCGGACATCGATGCCGAGCAGATCGTGATGTGCGCGCGCCTGTGGCGCAAGCTCGGGGTACGCGATGTGGCGCTGCAATTGAATAGCTTGGGCGATGCCGCCTCGCGCCAGCGCCACCGCGAAAAGCTGATCGTTTATTTCGAGCGGCACCGCGAATCTCTGGATGGCGATGCGCTGCGCCGGCTTTACAGCAATCCCTTGCGCATCCTCGACAGCAAGAATCCGGCAATGCAGGAACTGGTGGGCGCGGCGCCGAAGCTGATGGATGAACTGGAAGACGAGGCGATTGTCCACTTCGAGGCCGTGCAGGCGATCCTGCGCCGGCACGAAATCGGCTTCGAGATCAATCCGCGCCTGGTGCGCGGACTGGATTACTACAATCGCACGGTGTTCGAGTGGGTGACGACGCGCCTCGGCGCGCAGGGCACCATCTGCGCCGGCGGGCGTTTCGATGGCCTGATCGCACAGATCGGCGGTAAACCGGCCCCGGCGTGCGGCTTTGCGTTGGGAGTGGAACGCCTGCTGGCGCTGTTGCAGGAGGACGGCATGTTGCCGCCGCCGCCGCCGTTGCAGGTGTATCTGGTGCATCAGGGCGAGCTGGCGGATGCGCGGGCGAGCGTGGTGGCGGAAGAATTGCGCGATGCGGGATTGAAGGTGGCACTGCACTGTGGCGGCGGCGGCTTCAAGGCGCAGATGAAGAAGGCGGATGCCAGTGGCGCCGCCTGCGCGGTCATCATCGGCGACGACGAGGTGCTGGCGCAGGCGGCGACGCTGAAGCCATTGCGCGGCGGCGGCGAGCAGCAGCGGGTGGGGTTGGAGGAGTTGCCGCAGCGGATTATGGAATTGATCAAGTGAGGGATTGAAAATGGCAGAGTTGGATTTGCACGAACAGGAACAGGTCGATGCCTTCAAGGCATGGTGGAAGGAAAACGGCAACCGCGTCATCGCGATCGTGCTGGCGGCGGCGCTTGCATTTGCCGGCAACCGCTACTGGCAGGCGCATCGGGCGAACCAGGCGGCGGAAGCGGCCAAGTTGTATGGCGAAGTCTTGCAACAGGTTGACAGCCGCGATGCCAAACGGATTTCCGATGCGGCGGATGCGTTGGCGAACGGTTACAGCGGCAGTGCCTATGCGCCGCGCGCGCAATTGCTGGCGGCACAGGCTAGTCTGCAAGCACACGACCGGGCGCGCGCCCGCGTGCAGCTGCAATGGGTGATCGAGCACGCCGGAGAAACGGCGCTGCGGGATACGGCGCGCCTGAAGCTGGCCGGGGTTATGCTGGACGAGAAGCAGTATGACGCAGCCCTGCAACAGCTCGACAGCAAACATCCCGCGTCCTTCGACGCGCTGTATGCAGATCTTCGCGGCGACGTGTTGCTGGCGGCAGGCAAGCCGACCGAGGCGCGCACAGCATGGCAGCAGGCGCTGGACAAGCTTGGCGCCCAGAGCCCTTACCGCAATCTGCTCCAGTTGAAACTGGACGGGCTCGGTAGCCAGCAATGAAAACAACCCTATTCCCGGCGCTTGTCCTGCTGGCACTGCTGGGCGGTTGCAGCAGCGACAAGCAGGCGCTGCGACCGGCCGAATTGCTGAAATTGACGCCGACCGCGCACATCGATGTGCGCTGGCAACAGGTTGTTGGCGGCGACGACTTCAATGTGCTGACGCCCGGAGTGACACGCGAGGCGGTGTTTGCGGCTGCCGCGCGCCATTTGTACCGCTTTGATCGCGACAGCGGCAAGCAGATATGGAAGATCGATCCCGGCTTCACCATTTCCGGCGGGGTCGGCGCAGGGGAAGGGCTGGTGCTGCTGGGCAGCGACAAGGGCGTGGTGGCGGCCTATGACGAGACCGACGGCAGGCTGCTCTGGCAAACGCAGGTTTCCAGCGAAGTTTTGAGCGCGCCGCAGATTTCGAGCGGAATAGTGGTGGTGCGTTCCGGCAACGGTCGCATCGCCGGATTGAGCGCACAGAACGGTGAGCGGCTGTGGTTGTACGAGCGGGCAACCCCGGCGCTGATCGTGCGCAACCACGCCGGCGTCCTCATCCGTAACGGTATGGTCTATGCCGGTTTTGCCGCCGGGCGCGTGGCGGCGATCGGCCTGAGCAAAGGCGTCGTGATCTGGGAGGCGGCGGTGTCGCAGCCGCGCGGTAATACCGAACTGGAACGTATCAGCGATATCACCAGCCTGCCGGTGGCGGACGATGCGCAATTGTGTGCCGTGGCCTTCCAGGGCCGGCTGGTCTGTTTCGATGCGATCCGCGGCAACCCGTTGTGGACGCGCGACATTTCCAGCGACAAGGGAATGGCAATTTCCGGCGCCGTGCTTTATCTGGCCGATGCCGAGGGCACGCTGTATGCGCTGGACAAGAGCACGGGCGCGACGCTGTGGAAGAACGAGCAACTGGCGCGGCGCGAGCTTACTGCGCCTTATCCGTTCGAGCATTACCTGCTCGCCGGCGATTTCGAGGGCTATCTGCATTTGTTCAGCACCCGCGACGGCAGCATCGTGGCGCGGCGCGCCAGCGATGGCAGCCCGATCCTGTCCGCGCCGACCCTGCTCGGCGACGGGGCGCTGGTGCAGACCGGCGACGGCAAATTGCTCCTGCTTACGGTCGGTCCATGATGCTGCCCACTCTGGTCCTGGTCGGTCGTCCCAACGTCGGCAAATCAACGCTGTTCAACCGCCTCACCCGCAGCCGCGACGCGCTGGTGGCGGACCAGCCGGGACTGACGCGCGACCGTCATTACGGCCGCGGCCGCGTTGGTGAACGACCCTTTTTGGTGGTGGATACCGGCGGCCTGGAACCGGTCGCGAAGGAAGGCATCCTGCACGAGATGGCGAAGCAGACGCGGCAGGCGGTGGATGAAGCCGATCTCGTGCTGTTCATCGTGGACGGGCGCGAAGGCCTGACCCCGCATGACCGCATCATCGCGACGCAGTTGCGCAAGAGCGGGCGCCCCCTGCTGCTGCTGGTGAACAAGGCGGAAGGCATGCAGCGCGCCCGCGTGACCGCAGAATTCCATGAGCTGGGGCTGGGCGAGCCCCTGCCCATCTCTTCGGCGCACGGCGAGAATGTCGCCGAAATGATCGAGCTGGCGCTGGATGAGCTGCCTGCCGCCGAAATCGAGGCGGAGACCAAGTCCGATCATCCCAAACTGGCCATCGTCGGCCGTCCCAATGTGGGCAAGTCCACGCTGGTGAACGCCATCCTCGGCGAGGAACGCGTCATCGCCTTCGACCAGCCCGGCACGACGCGCGATTCCATCTATATCGATTTCGAACGGGCGGGCAGGCAGTACACCATCATTGACACGGCCGGGGTGCGCAGACGCGGCAAGATCGACGAGGCCATCGAGAAATTTTCGGTGGTGAAGACGCTGCAGGCGATCGAGGATGCCAACGTGGTGGTGCTGGTGGTGGATGCGCGCGACCAGATCACCGAGCAGGATGCGCACCTCGCCGATTTTGTGTTGCAGGCGGGGCGTGCGCTGGTGCTGGCGGTGAACAAGTGGGACGGCCTCGACGAGTACAAGCGCGACACCGCCAAACGCGATATTGAACGCAAGCTGCACTTCCTGAGTTTCGCCAAACATCACTTTATTTCCGCGTTGAACGGCACCGGCGTGGATGCTCTGTTGAAATCGGTGAACCAGGCCTATGCCGCCGCGATGGCCAAGCTGCCCACGCCGCAATTGACGCGCGTCCTGCTGGCCGCCGTCGAAAGACAGGCACCGCCGCGCGGCGGCGTCTTCCGCCCCAAGATGCGCTATGCCCACCAGGGCGGCAGCAATCCGCCGCTGATCATCATTCACGGCAGCGCGCTGGACAAGGTTCAGGCCAGCTACCAGCGCTATCTGGAGAAATGTTTCACCGACGCCTTCAAGTTGCAGGGCACGCCGCTGCGCATCGAATTCAAGTCGGGCAAGAATCCGTTCGCCGACAAGGCGCCGCGCCCGCTGACCGAGAGTGAAGAGCGTGCCGCCCACCGCGCCCGCATCCGCGGCAGACGATTGTATGGTTAGGGGATCTGATCAGGTCCCACATTGGTTATGGTGGACTTGATCTGAGCTTCCTTGGTGCGGGATTCGAGGACTATCGGATTGCGCCGTTTTCCTTTACAGTGGCGCCGTTCCAATCACCTCGCGAGCCGACAAAATGACTAACAAAGGGCAACAACTACAAGACCCGTTCCTGAACATCCTGCGCAAGGAACATGTGCAGGTCGCCATCTATCTGGTCAACGGCATCAAACTGCAGGGCCAGATCGATTCGTTCGACCAGTACGTGGTACTGCTGAAGAACACTGTCACCCAGATGGTGTACAAGCACGCCATTTCCACCATCGTTCCGGCTCGCGCAGTCTCCATTCCCGTTGATGCAGAGTGATGTCTGAATCAACGGCTGTTGCCAATACCGCGGTATTGGTCAGTCTTGATTTTGGCGCCCCGGATTACGCGGAAAGTCTGGAAGAGCTGCGCCTCCTGGCCGAAAGTGCCGGGGTGCGCACGGTCGCGCTGATCGAAGGCCGCCGGCAGAAACCCGACCCCGCCACCTTCGCCGGCAGCGGCAAAGTGGAGGAGATCGCGGCCCGGGTCGAGGAATTGCAGGTTCCCCTGGTCATTTTCAATCATGACTTGTCGCCGGCGCAGATGCGCAATCTGGCCGCCCAAATCAAGGCGCGCGTGATCGACCGCACCATGCTCATCCTGGATATCTTCGCCCTGCGTGCACAGAGCCACGAGGGCAAGGTGCAGGTGGAGCTGGCGCAGCTCAAATACCTGTCCACGCGGCTGGTCGGCATGAACATGGATATGGGGCAGCAGAAGTTCGCCGTGGGCGCGCGCGGACCGGGCGAGACGCAACTGGAACTGGACCGGCGCAAGCTCGACCGTCGTGTGCAGCTGCTCAATGACCGGCTCAAGCAGGTCAAGCGCCAGCGCGAGTTGCAACGCCGCGCACGCAACCGTGCCGATGTGCTGTCGGTATCCATCGTGGGCTATACCAATGCCGGGAAATCGACCTTGTTCAACCGCCTGACGCATGCGGACACCTATGTGGCGGACCAGTTGTTCGCGACGCTGGATACCACCGCGCGCAAGCTTTTCCTGCCGGGCGACAGTCGGCGCCAGGTTGTCCTGTCCGATACGGTGGGCTTCATCCGCCATCTCCCGCACGGCCTGGTGGCGGCGTTCCGCGGTACGCTGGAGGAAACTGCGCAAGCCGATCTGCTGTTGCACGTGGTGGATGTCAACAGCGAGGAACGCAACGACCAGGTGGCAGAGGTGAACAAGGTGCTGGCCGAGGTTGGCGCGCAAAATATTGCGCAAATCGTGATCTATAACAAGATCGATCTGCAGGGGGTGGCAGCGGATGTCAGGCGCGACGAATATGGTAATATCGCGACCATTCACTTGAGTGCAAAAACGGGCGCAGGAATCAATCTGTTGCGTGCTGCGCTGACGGAAGTTCGGGATGCGCCGCAGCGCGAGGTTGCAGCGGAAACCTGGCATCCACTGAATAATCATTAACACAAAGGCTGAATCGATATGGGATTGAACGATCCGCAATGGGGCAAAAAGAACAGCGGCGGCCCGCCAGATCTGGAAGAAGTGGTGCGCAATCTGAATCGCAAGATCGAGTCCATCTTCGGCGGACGTTCCGGCGGCAACGGCGGCAACCCGGGGCGCGGCAACGGCGGCGGGTTTGGCATCAGCTTCGGTCTGATCCTGCTGGTCGTGGCCTTGATCTGGGTGGGCAGCGGTTTCTATATCGTCGATGCCAGCCAGCGCGGCGTGGTGCTGCGTTTCGGCAAACAGGTCGAAACTACCGAGGCCGGCCCGCGCTGGCACCTGCCGTATCCCGTCGAGACCGTGGAGATCGTCAACCTGAGCCAGGTGCGCACGGTCGAGGTCGGCTATCGCGACAATGTCAAAAACAAGATGCTGCGAGAATCGCTGATGCTGACCGATGACGAGAACATCATCGACATCCAGTTCGCAGTGCAGTATTTCCTCAAGGATCCCGGCGAATATCTGTTCAAGAACCGCGCTCCGGACGAAAACGTGCGGCAGGCGGCGGAAACGGCGATCCGCGAAGTAGTGGGGCGCAGCAAGATGGATTTCGTCCTGTACGAGGGGCGCGAGCAAGTCGCGGCCGAGACAACCAAACTGATGCAGGACATTCTCGATCGTTACCAGTCCGGCATCCTGATCAGCAAACTCACGATGCAGAACGCGCAGCCGCCGGAACAGGTGCAGGCCGCGTTCGACGATGCGGTCAAGGCCGGGCAGGACCGCGAGCGGCAGAAGAACGAGGGGCAGTCCTATGCCAACGATGTGGTGCCGAAAGCCAAGGGCGCGGCGGCGCGCCTGATGGAAGAGGCGTCCGGCTACAAGCAGAGCGTGATCGCCAATGCGGAAGGCGATGCCAGCCGTTTCAAGCAGATCCTGGCCGAATACGAGAAAGCGCCGCAGGTCACGCGCGAGCGCATGTATATCGACATGATGCAGCAGATCATGACCAGCAGCAGCAAGGTGCTGATCGACCAGAAGAGCTCGAACGGCAGCCTGCTCTATCTGCCGCTCGACAAATTGATGCAGCGTGCGGCCGGCGACACTGCCGCTGCGGCGCAACCATCCAAGCCTGCAGAACAGACCGGTTTGCCTGCCAGCGAGTTTGCGCCGCCAGCGCCCGTGCGCGAACTGCTCCTTGGTCGTGATAGGGAGGCTCGTTAATGAACACGAAAATCAGAAATCTGCTGGTGGGCGGAATCATCGTCCTGGTCCTGCTCAGCATGAGCGCGTTTGTGGTTGATCAGCGCCAGATGGCCATCGTATTCCAGCTGGGCGAGGTGATGCGGGTGGAAACCACGCCGGGCCTCAAGTTCAAATTGCCGCTGGTGCAGAACGTGCGCTTCTTCGATTCGCGCATCCTGACCCTGGATACCGTCGATCCGGAGCGCTTCATCACCGCCGAGAAAAAGAATGTGCTGGTTGATTCCTTCGTCAAGTGGCGCATCGTCGATGTGAAGCAATACTACGTCAGCGTGGGCGGCGACGAGACACGCGCCCAGACGCGCTTGTTGCAGACCGTCAATTCCTCCATGCGCGAGGAGTTCGGCAAGTTGACGATCCATGACGTAGTCTCCGGCAAGCGCGACGAGCTGATGCGCGTGGTGCAGGAGAAGACCGATGCCGATGCGCGCCGGATCGGCGTGGAAGTGCTGGATGTGCGCCTGAAGCGCGTGGATTTCCCGGTCGAGATCAGCGACTCGGTGTATCGGCGCATGGAAGCGGAGCGCAAGCGCGTGGCGAACGAGTTGCGCGCCACCGGTAATGCGGAAAGCGAAAAGATCCGCGCCGATGCCGACAAGCAGCGCCAGGTGATTCTGGCCAATGCCTACCGCGACGCGCAGAAGATCAAGGGCGAGGGCGATGCCAAGGCGACCGCGCTGTACGCCGGTGCGTTTGGCCGCAACTCCGAGTTCTTCGCCTTCTACCGCAGTCTGGAAGCCTACAAACAGACTTTCCGGGACAAGAACGATGTGATGGTGCTCGACCCGAGTTCCTCTTTCTTCAAATACCTGAAGTCCCCCGCCAAAGGCGGCCATTAAATCTGGATGTCAAATTTCTGGCTGGCCGCGCTGGGCTTGATGCTGGTGCTCGAAGGCTTGATGCCTTTCATTTTTCCCAGGGCGTGGCGTGAAACCTTGCGCTCTCTGGCGCAGTGGCAGGACGGGCAGGTGCGCTTTCTGGGTTTGACCCTGATGTTGAGCGGATTGTTACTGATTTACTGGATTGGATGATGCAAGACGATAAAAAAACTGGTGTTCGGCGCATGCGCATCGCTGCGGTTGCGAACTGCCAGCCTTTGGCGGGGAGCGGCCGATGAACTGGCTGCTCCCCGAATACATCCAGGACATTTTGCCCGAAGAAGCGTGGCGCATCGAGACGATGCGGCGCGATGTGCTGCAACTGTTTCACCTGTCCGGTTATCAGCTGGTGTCGCCGCCGCTGATCGAATATGCCGGGTCGCTGCTGATCCGGGATGGTGCGGATATGGATCTGCGCACGTTCAAGCTGGTGGATCAACTGAGCGGCCGCACCCTGGCGTTGCGCGCCGACATCACGCCGCAGGTGGCGCGTATCGATGCGCACCTGCTCAACCGGCAGGGCGTCGCGCGGCTGTGTTATGCCGGCAGTGTGGTGCATACCCAGCCGTCGGGTTTGATGAGCACGCGCGAACCCCTGCAGATCGGCGCGGAATTGTACGGCCATGCCGGAATCGAGAGCGACCTCGAGATCCAGCGCCTGATGTTGCGCTCCCTGGCGCAACTGGGAATCGACGGCATCCATCTCGATCTGGGCCATGTGGATGTGTTCCAGGCGCTGCTGGCGGATGCGGAAATCGGCAATGATCTGGAGCGTTCCCTGTTCATCGCGTTGCAACACAAGGACGTGCCGACTTTGCGCGGCCTCGTGCAGACGCTGCCGGCAACGTTGCAGTCGTCGCTGCTGGCGCTGCCGCAACTGCATGGCGGAGCCGAGGTGATTGCGCGCGCGCGCAGCCTGTTGCCGCAGTCGCCGCGCATCGTCGCCGCGCTGGCGCAACTGGAGCAGGCGGTGCAGCAATTGCAGGCGCTGGTCGGCAGCATCGGCATCGATCTGGCGGAATTGCGCGGTTATCACTACCACAGCGGCATGGTGTTTGCCGTGTATCACCCCGCCAGCCACGACGCCATCGCCCTGGGCGGACGCTATGACAATGTTGGCAGGAGCTTCGGCCGGGCGCGTCCCGCCACCGGCTTCAGCATGGATTTGCGCCAGTTGTATTCCTTGCTGCCGCAGTTGCCGCAAGCCAGCGCGATCCTGGCGCCGCACAGCGCCGATCCCGCGCTGCAACAGATGGTTGGCGCATTGCGCGGACGAGGCGAAATCGTGGTGGTCGATCTGCTGGGGCGCAGCGAGTACCGGGCGGAACTGAATTGTGATCGTGAACTGGTGTTGCGTGACGGCCAATGGGTCGTCGTCGCAATGAAGAAATAATTTCTACTAGCGGGAATGCAAATGTCCAAGAACGTGGTGGTGATCGGTACCCAGTGGGGCGATGAAGGCAAGGGCAAGGTGGTTGACTGGCTGACCGACCATGCGCAGGGCGTGGTGCGTTTCCAGGGCGGGCACAATGCCGGTCATACCCTGGTCATCAACGGCCAGAAGACGGTGCTGCACCTGATCCCCTCCGGCATCCTGCGCGATCAGGTGAAATGCTATATCGGCAACGGCGTGGTGCTCTCACCCGCCGCCTTGCTCAAGGAAATGGACATGCTGGAAGCCGCCGGGGTGAAGGTGTACGAACGGCTGCGCATCTCCGAGGCCTGTCCCCTGATCCTGCCGTATCACGAGGCGCTTGACCGCGCCCGCGAGGCGGCCAAGGGCGCGGGCAAGATCGGCACCACCGGACGCGGCATCGGCCCGGCCTACGAGGACAAGGTGGCACGGCGCGCCATCCGCCTGCAGGATCTGTTCCACCGCAAGCGCTTTGCGGCGAAGCTGGGCGAGGTTCTCGACTATCACAACTTCGTGCTGAAGAATTATTTCAAGGCGGAAACGGTCGATTTCAACCAGACCATGGACGCGGCGCTGGCGTTGGCGGAACGCATCCGGCCGCTGGTGCTGGATGTGCCGCGCGCGCTGTATGAAGCGAACAAGGCGGGGCAGAACCTGCTGTTCGAGGGCGCCCAGGGCACCCTTCTCGACATCGACCATGGCACCTATCCGTTTGTCACTTCGAGCAATTGCATCTCCGGAGCGGTCTGCGCCGGGGCGGGTATCGGTCCGCAGAGCCTGCATTATGTGCTGGGCATCACCAAGGCCTATACCACCCGCGTCGGTTCCGGCCCGTTCCCGACCGAGTTGTACGATGCCGAATCGAAACAGGATCCGATCGGCAAGATGCTGGCGGAGAAAGGGCACGAATTCGGCTCCACCACCGGGCGCGCGCGCCGCTGCGGCTGGTTCGATGCGGCAGCGCTCAAGCGTTCGATCCAGATCAACGGCGTGTCCGGGCTGTGCGTGACCAAGCTCGACGTGATGGACGGCATGGAGACCGTGCGTATCGGCGTCGGCTACAAGATCGACGGCCAGATCAGCGACATCCTCCCGGTCGGGGCGGATTCCCTGCT
>JAVHSB010000197.1:0-2387 GCA_036171955.1 Sideroxydans sp. | reverse complement strand
CGGGGTTAGCACACTCCGCTCGCTTTTCCGTGAAGTAAAACTTGAATAATGGAGAAAATATGAAATCTATCGTTATCAGCATGGCAGTCGCAGCAGGTCTGATGGTTGCAGGCTCCGCAATGGCAACCGATATGCCGGCAGTGGCCAAGAAGAACAACTGCACCGCTTGCCACGCTGTGGACAAGAAGGTGGTTGGCCCGGCTTGGAAAGACGTTGCCAAGAAATACAGCGGCGATGCGGCTGCTTTCTCTGACAAGCTGCCAAAGAAAGTTAAATCTGGTGGTAGCGGTTCCTGGGGTTCCATGCCCATGCCGGCCAATCCCAAGGTTAGCGATGCAGATATGGCAGAGCTCATGGCTTTCATCAAGGGACTGTAATTTAGTCCGGGCAATAAACAATGAAGCCGGCGCAAGCCGGCTTTTTTGTTGCTACGGAATGACAAATCCCTGGATTTTCGCCGCACTCGACCGATGCGATGCGGGTCAATCTGCAAGCCCATCAGATTGGCGGGTGGCTGGGTATAATCGTCGCACTATCGGCGGCTTGAGGAGCACGGAGCATGAAAATCGGATTTGCGCTGTTTGGTTTGACGTTGGGCATGTTTCCCTGGGCTGCACAGGCGGCCGATGCCACGCTGGATGCGATGTTCGGCACGGTCAACGGCTGGCTGGCACAGGTCATCTTCTTCGACATTTTTCCGGGCGAACCGTCGATGCCGCTGATCGTGGGCTGGCTGATCGTGGCGGCAGTGTTCCTCACCGTGCGTTTCCGCTTTGTCAATTTGCGCATGATGCGCCATGCCTTTCGCGTCATCCGCGGCAAATACCGCACGGCAGACGACCAGGGTGAAGTCACTTCGTTCCAGGCGCTTTCCACTGCGCTTTCCGCCACGGTCGGACTGGGCAATATCGCGGGCGTGGCGATTGCCATTTCCATCGGCGGACCGGGGGCGACGTTCTGGATGATCGTCGCCGGCTTGCTCGGCATGAGCACCAAATTCACCGAAGCCACCCTCGCACAGATGTTCCGTGTGGTAAGGCAGGATGGCAGGCTGATGGGCGGTGCCATGGAATACTTGTCGCGCGGGTTGGCGGAAAAAGGCGCGCCGCGCACCGGACGCATCCTGGCCATCCTGTTTGCAATTTTCACGATTTTTGGCTCGTTTGGTGCGGGCAGCGCGTTCCAGGTCAGCCAGTCCATGGGGGCGGTGCAGACGCAGATCGAATTCTTTCGCGACATGCCCATTGCTTACGGGGTGCTGATGGCGCTGGCAATCGGCCTAGTCATCATCGGCGGTTTGCGCCGCATCGCGCATGTGGCCGAAGCCGTGGTGCCGACCATGGTTATCATTTATGTTGGCGCGTGTCTGTGGATCATCGGCAGCAATGCGGAGCTGGTGCCTGCCGCCCTGGGCAAGATAGTGACCGAGGCATTTTCGCCGATTGCGGTCGCGGGCGGCATGGTGGGAGTTCTCGTGCAGGGATTCAAACGTGCTGTGTTCTCATCGGAAGCGGGACTGGGTTCCGCCGCGATCGCCCATTCCACCGCCAAGGTCAAGTACCCGGTACGTCAGGGGCTGGTTGCCCTGTATGAACCCTTCATCGATACCGTGGTGATCTGCACCATGACCGCGCTGGTGATCGTCATCACCGGTGTGTACAACGCGCCGGAATACGAGGCGATCCGCGCCGCCAGCCAGGGAGCAACGCTGACCTCTGCTGCCTTTGCCACCGTTTCCGACTGGTTCCCCGCCATCCTGGCTTTGTCTGTCGTGCTGTTCGCCTACAGCACGGCGATCTCATGGTCGTATTACGGTGAGCGCTGCTGGGTGTATCTGTTCGGCGAGCACTACTCGTTGCTGTACAAAGCGATTTTTATCGGCTTCGTGGTTATCGCATCGGTGGCAAGCGCTTCCAATCTGGTGGATTTCACCGACCTGCTGGTGCTGTCGATGGCATTCCCCAATCTGGTCGGACTGTATGTGTTGAGCGGCAAGGTCAATCTGGCGTTGGCGGAGTACGAGACTAAACTGGCCAGTGGAGAACTGGACCGCGAAGTTGAACGTGCTAAATGAAAAACTTTAGGACGAGGCGCGAGGCCAGAACGAACAGCAACAGTGCGAACCCGCGCCGGAGCAGTGCGAGCGGCAGACGGTGCGCGGCACGCGCGCCCAATACCGTGGTCGGCATGCTGCCGAGTGCCAGCCCGGCGAGTGCCGGCAGGTAAACGAATCCCAGCGTGCCTGCGGGCAGCGATGCCGCATAAGTCTGTCCGGTCGCCATATAGCCCAGTGTGCCGCCCAGCGCGATCGGGAAACCGAGCGCGGCGGAAGTGCCGATGGCCTGTTTGAGCGGCACGTTGTGGCGCAGCATGAACGGCACACTCAT